>JANXWM010000285.1 GCA_025351145.1 Chitinophagaceae bacterium | reverse complement strand
TTAATGTGCCGGTAAATAAAAATGTTTGTCCCTGTAATGATCCGGCAGTAACTGCATCTTTTTTGCTGTTGTTAAGTTGCAGCCGAAGATCCTTTAACTGATGCAGCATTGCAAGGTTTTGCTCATTGTGAAAAAAGCGGAAAATGCTTTGGGCAACCTTAACACCAACATCTTCCATCTGCTGTAAATCTTCTTCTGATTTAGCTGCAAAATCAAAAATATTTTCGACTGCGTTGGCAAGCGTTTTCGCTGTTGTTTCGCCAACAAAGCGGATTCCTAAACCATAAATCAAACGGTGCAAAGGCTGCTGTTTGGAGGCTTCAATTGCCGTTTGAAGATTGTCGATACTTTTCTTACCAAAGCCTTCCAGTTTACTGATAGCATCAAAATCTAATGTATAAATGCCGGGCACATCTTTTAATAAACCCAGTTCAAAAAATTTGCGCACATTGGCTTCGCCAAAGTTTTTTATGTCCATTGCATCTTTACTTACAAAATGAATAATGCGCTCTACAACCTGTGCAGGGCATTCGATATTGATGCAACGCCAAACGGCCTCGTCAGCTTCTTTGTACAACTTGCTTTTGCATACCGGACAATGCTGCGGAAATGTAATGGACTGCTCGGTTCCATCTCTTAATTCGGGCAATGATTTTACAATTTGTGGTATTACATCGCCGGCCCTTTCAATCAACACGCTGTCGCCAATTTTTAAATCTTTTTCTTTTATGTAATCTTCGTTATGTACAGAAATGCTTGAAACAGTTACACCGCCAAGAAACACAGGATCTAATTTTGCAACAGGTGTAACTGCTCCCGTTCTGCCAACCTGGAATTCAATATCTCTTAGTTTTGTTGTAGCCTGGCGGGCCTTGAATTTAAAAGCAATGGCCCAGCGTGGATGATGGGTTGTCATGCCCATTTTATCCTGCTGCGAAAAGCTGTTAACCTTTACCACCATACCATCAATTTCGTAAGGCAGCGTATCACGCATCTCTTCAAAATCGTGTACGTGTTTTATTACTTCATCAATACCTTTTAAAACCAGTTTTTCTTTGTGTGGAGCCCGAAAGCCGCATTGCCAAAGCATTTCCAGCGTGCCGGAATGAGTAGCGAGATAGTTTGCAGCTGGTAGTTGGTAGCGTTCAGTTTCAACTTTAGAATAATAACTTACATGATATAAAAACGCATCAAGGTTTCTTTTAGCCACCTGCTTTGGATCTTTTTGCCGAAGGCTTCCGCTTGCTGCGTTGCGTGGATTTGCTAAAGCTGGCAAGCCCTGTTCTTCAAGGCCATCATTGTATTTTTTAAACGCATCTTTTGTCATGATGATTTCGCCACGGATTTCTACCTGCTGCAAACCGTATTCAGAAAAAGGTGCGGATAGTGGTATGGAGTGTATCTGTTTAATGTTGGTAGTAATATCTTCACCTTCTACACCATTGCCACGGGTAGCGCCACGAACAAATAAATTGTTTTCGTAGATCAGTGAAATGCTTGCTCCATCAAATTTGGGTTCAACACAATATTCTATAATATCAAGGCCGGTTAACTCTCTTGCTTTACGGTCAAAATCGTATAAATCTTCAGCATTGTAACTGTTATCTAAACTAAGCATGGGTACCAAATGCTGAACAGTTATAAAGGATGTATTTAAGCTGCTGCCAACCCTTTGGGTAGGGGAGTCTTTTGTAATTAATCCGGGGTTTTCAGATTCTAATTTTTCAAGTTGCTTATATAATAGATCGTATTCACCATCACTTATCAATGGGTTATCGAGAACGTAATATCTGTATTCATGAAAGCGTAAGGCATTTCTAAGATTTTCTATATCATTCGTTTCAAGATTTTTTTGCTTTAAAAGGTTAACTGTTATTTGCTGCAGCCTTTTTGTTTCTTCACTTATATGCATTGATTTTAATTATATGGGATAAAGTTAAATGAGAAATTTACATGTATTTCTGGCTAATTAATACTTTGAGGTGCTAAGAGTAGTAATGAGCTAACCTGTAAAGAAAGAAGTCTTTATCTCTTACGCCATAATTAGCTGTAATGAAGCGTTGTATCTTACTGTTCATTGCTTCTGCTTTTGCATTTGTTTTT
>JANXWM010000253.1 GCA_025351145.1 Chitinophagaceae bacterium | reverse complement strand
GAATTTTATACAGTAGCCAATACAGTAAAACACAACTTAGACAACATCCTGAATTTCTTTATAAACAGACATACCAATGCCAATGCAGAATCATTCAATTCAAAAATAAAACTCTTCAGGGCTAATCAAAGAGGTGTAATAGATACTAAATTCTTCCTGTTCAGACTCCACAAACTTTTTGCTTAATCCCCACAATTTGAATGTGAGCCAAAAAATCCACATACCTGTATAAGTTCTGTTTTGAAAGTTTGCCAACCTTTCTTTAATTTACAGAACAGAATTTTATATGCAGGAAAACAGGGAAATATCGGCCTTATTAACTTTGATTGACGACCCGGATGAAGAAGTTTTCTCAACCGTGTCGGAACGCATTGTGCATTATGGGCCAGGCATTATACCCAACCTGGAAAACCTTTGGGAAAACAGTACCAGCGACGATGTGCAGCAACGTATTGAAATGCTTATTCACCGGCTGCATTATACCGATCTTGTGCACGACCTTACCGAATGGCGCGACAGTGCATACCACGATTTATTACTGGGCGCTTTGCTGGTGTCAAAATTCCAGTATCCCGAACTGCACACTACGCCTGTATTACAGGAGATTGAAAAGATACGGCGCAATGTATGGCTCGAACTTAACAGCTATCTAACCCCGTTGGAGCAGGCAAATGTTATCAGCAGTATTTTGTATAATTATTATAACCTTAAAGGCACAGAGGTTGCTTATATTAACCCCGATCATTTTCTCATTAATAAAGTGCTGCAGAGTAAAAAAGGAAATTCATTTTCGAATGGTATATTGTATATGGTACTTGCCGAGTTGCTTGACATACCCGTGAGGGCCATCAATATACCAAAGCAGTTTATACTTGCCTTTTTTAAAAGCGGCTGCGACCCTTCGGGCTCTGCGGATGACTATGAGAAAAATATTCATTTTTATGTAGATGCTGCAAGCGGCCAGCCTTTTTCTCATAAAGATGTAGAGCATTATTTTAAAAGAATTTCTGTTCCTTTAACTGCTTTTTATTTTAAACCGCTTTCTAAGAAAAGGATCATTCAAGTGCTTATTGAAGAACTTGCACATTGTTTCGATACCCCCGAACTTCTCTACAAAAAAAATGAATTGCTACAGCTTGCAGCACAGCTGGATTAAGCGCCTGCCATCAAAAAAAAAGAACTCTTTTTTTCAACAATAAATTACACGCCTTAAACGGTAAACCGCAATTGATAACTATCTTGCAACCATGTCAAAAGTTAAAAGTAAAGAGCAGCCTGTTATACTGGTTACAAATGATGATGGTGTAACCGCTCCCGGCATAAAGGCACTGGTAGAGGCTGTTAAACATCTGGGCAAAGTTGTGGTAGTTGCACCCGATAAACCACAAAGTGGTATGGGCCATGCCATAACAATAGGCCATCCACTGCGCATGCATGCCG
Organism: Chitinophagaceae bacterium; assembly: GCA_025351145.1. GTDB lineage: Bacteria > Bacteroidota > Bacteroidia > Chitinophagales > Chitinophagaceae > Limnovirga. The sequence continues at coordinate 4,089 of JANXWM010000253.1, read as the reverse complement.
TACATTATTTCGAAGGCATTGAGGCATACCAGTGCAGCGGCACACCTGTTGATTGTGTAAAACTTGCGGTAGATAAGGTATTGCACCGCAAGCCGGATATTTGTTTAAGCGGCATAAACCATGGAGCCAACCACAGCATTAATGTTATATACTCTGGCACCATGAGTGCAGCATTGGAAGCATCTATCGAAAGCATACCCAGCATAGGTTTCAGCCTGCTCGATTACAGCATTGAAGCAGATTTTACTGGCGCCCGGAAATATGCAGGCATCCTTGTTGAACATCTGCTGAAAAGAAAATACGATAAGCACCTTTGCCTAAACGTTAATATACCGGCTGTAGATGCAAGCCTGTTAAAAGGTTTAAAAGTTTGCCACCAGGCTTATGCCAAATATGAAGAAAAATTTGACGAGCGCATCGATCCGCACGGAAAAAAATATTACTGGCTTACAGGCGATTTCGTAAACTTCGATAAAGGAAAAGATACAGATGTATGGGCGCTTAAAAATAATTATGTAAGCGTGGTCCCCGTACAGTTCGATCTTACCCATTACAAGCTTAAAGCAAAATTAGAACAAACCTTAACCAAGCTCAATTGAAAAAATACAGTTTCTTAATTGGTATTATACTCGGCTTACTTTCGCCAATGTTAGGCATCCTTATTTTTTATTTCTGGAAAGCCAATGGAAATCCGTTTCCCGTTTTTTTAGAAGCACTGGCACAAAATAAAACATTACTCACAGCGGCAATCAGTTTTGCCCTCTTTGTAAATGCAGCTGTTTTTACATGGGCCGTTAATACCAATAAAAACAGAACAGCCAAGGGAATCTTTTTTATTACACTCCTTATTACCATACCTGCCATTATTTACAAATTATTTTTTTAGCCCCGCCAATGGGTACTATGAGGCTTTTCTTGCGTCGCACTCTTGAACGTTCGGAACATTTAGGAACAAGCTGCGAGCCATGAGCTTTGGGCTGTGAGCAAAATACAAGTGCCCGTAGCTCGCAGCCAAAAGCTCATAGCTATTCTTCAGTACAAGAGTGCGACGCAAGAGGCGATGCCATGAAATACTTTAGCGTGGCCAAAAAATTGTGTGGAAAAATAAATATTTATGGTTTCTGGCTCAACAGCTTTTATTATCATTCTTGTATTTCACAATCAAATCCTTATTTTCGTAGCTTATTAACGATGAAATAAAACTCATTGAACGATTTGCCTGCCCGCATAGAAATTATTTAACGGATTAATCTTTATTTTGATACAATGTCAAAAAAAGTAACAAAAATCGGGGTATTAACCTCAGGCGGCGATTCGCCGGGAATGAATGCAGCCCTAAGGGCTGTTGTAAGAACAGGAATTTATTATGGGCTGGATGTATTTGGAATTTACCGTGGCTACAACGGTATGATTGAAGATGAAATAGTTCAAATGGATTCCCGCTCTGTGGCCAACATTATACAACGTGGCGGCACCATTCTTAAAACTGCAAGAAGCAAAGAATTCTATAGCGAAGAGGGCCGTAAAAAAGCCTATGCCAACCTTTCAAAAAGAGGTATTGACGGGCTTGTAGTTATAGGTGGTGACGGCAGTTTTACAGGTGCCTACAAATTAAGCCAGGAATTTGGCCTTCCATGCATAGGGCTACCCGCTACTATTGATAAAGACCTTTACGGTACAGACTTCACCATAGGTTTCGATACAGCAGTAAATACCGCCGTTCAGTGCATTGATAAAATTCGTGATACCGCAGATGCTCATGACCGCCTTTTTATTGTTGAAGTAATGGGCCGTCATGCAGGATATATTGCTTTGCACAGCGGCATTGCAACAGGCGCAGAGAACATTTTAATACCAGAAGAAGAAACCGCGCTTGATGAAGTGATTGCTTCTTTAATGGAAAAAGAAAAACGCAAAAAACTTGTAAACCTCGTTGTTGTAGCAGAAGGCCACAGTTCAGGGGGCGCAACCGGTGTGGCAGAAATTCTAAAGAAACACCTGCCCAACCTCGATACAAGGGTTACTATACTCGGCCATATACAAAGGGGTGGCTCACCAACATGTCTCGACAGGCTTTTGGCCAGCAGAATGGGCTATCATGCAGTAGAAAGTCTTTTAGAAGGAAGGCATAATGTTATGGTAGGCATTTACGAAAATGCAATTCACTTCACTCCTATTGATGTAGCCATACGTGAAAAACAAAAGATTGGTGAAAGCTGGATGAAAATTGTAAAGATACTTGCCAGCTAATTGTAAAACCAGCCAGCTTTAATGCTGGTAAAACATATACTCCGGAGGAAAAAATTATGTCAGAAAATATTGGTAAATACCTGCACAAAGACATGGATAAAGAAGCAGGCATACAACATACATATCACCGCACAAAAATAGTTGCCACTGTTGGCCCGGCTTGTGATACATACGAAAAACTGCTGGAACTTGTAAAAGCCGGTGTAAATGTTTTTCGCCTTAATTTTTCGCATGGCACCCATGAAGACAAAGCAAAAATAATTGAATATATCAGGGAGATCAATATAAAAGAGCCGTACAATATTGCTATTCTTGCAGACCTTCAGGGCCCTAAATTACGTGTGGGTGAAATAGAAAACGGGGCATTGGAAATTGTACCCGGAGATATCCTCACTTTTACTTCAAAAGAAAAAGTAATTGGTACCAAAGAAAAAATATATGTTTCCTACCCTAACCTCTATTCAGATGTAAAAGTGGGCGATAAAATCCTGATCGACGATGGCAAGCTCGAAGTCGTGGTAATCGAAATTACTGCAAATGATGATGTACGGGTTGCTGTAACTTATGGCGGAACATTAACGCCTAAAAAAGGGCTTAACCTTCCGGATACAGCCATATCATTACCAGCCATGACCGAAAAGGATATTATTGACCTGGATTTTATCATGAAGCAAAATGTTGACTGGGTTGCACTTTCTTTTGTACGCAAAGCAGAAGATATCATTGATCTTAAAAGAAGGCTGGCTGAAGAAAACAGTACAATTAAAGTTATTGCAAAAATAGAAATGCCTTCTGCGCTGGTTGACCTGCGCAATATTATTCTTGAGTCAGATGCCGTAATGGTTGCCCGTGGAGACCTTGGTGTAGAATTACCGGTAGAAAAAATACCCATGGCACAAAGGGATATCATCCGCAAATCCATCCACCGCGGCAAGCCTGTTATTGTTGCTACCCAAATGATGGAGAGCATGATCGACAGGATAAAGCCCAACCGCAGTGAAATTACCGATGTAGCCAATGCTGTACTTGAAGGAGCAGATGCAGTAATGCTTAGCGGAGAAACTGCTACAGGCAAACACCCTGCATTGGTGGTAGAAACCATGTGCAAGATTATTATGGAAGTTGAAAAAACAGAGTACCGTTATAACCGCGAAGAAGATCTTAAACCACAAACAAAATCTCCTTCTTTTCTCAGTGATGCAGTTTGTTATAATGCCTGTAAAATTGCAAAAGATGTAAGTGCCGATGCACTGATAGGAATGACGCAGAGCGGCTACACAGGATTTATCCTCAGCAGTTACAGGCCCGAAGCGCCTTTGTATATTTTTACCAAGAAAAAATCACTGGTTAACCAATTAAGTTTAAGCTGGGGTGTACGTGCATTTTATTATGCAGAAGAAGAAAGCCTCGACGATATTGTTTTCGACCAGATCAATATCCTTAAAGAAAGGGGCTTCTTAAAAAAAGGCGATGTAACGGTTAACACCGGCAGTACACCGGTCAACCTTCATCTACCTACCAATATTATTAAGATCACTAAAGTAGATTAAATAAAAAGCCCCGCACACACGGGGTTTTTTTATGTTGCCTTACAATGTCGCCTTTAACATTTTTATGAACCAGGCTAAAGCTGTATTATAAAGCTTTTCTTGCGTCGCACTCTTGTACATCCTGATTATCTATTGGGCTTTTATCGAATCGAAGGTTAAAGCGTATTGCATTTTTGCAGTGCAGGAACCGGCTGTTGAATGCTCACTCCAATTCCCAAAGTACAAGTGTGCGACGCAAGGAACGATCAGCAATGCATCACAGCCGGGTTCATAAATTAATATTTCAGGA
>JANXWM010000250.1 GCA_025351145.1 Chitinophagaceae bacterium | reverse complement strand
TTCAATAATTTTTTTGAGCCAGGCTGAAGAACAATGATGAAGCTTTAGTTGCGTCGCACTCTTGTACGGTTGGATTGGAGACTGAGCTTTTACCGAAGCATAAAGTTAAATTAAGTAACGCTGCAAAGTGATCAGCAACTGCGTGAAATGACTATTTAAATTTATATGAAAAAATAATTTTTATTATAGCAATCATTTTATCATCCTGTGTTATTGACAGGGTTGTTCCATTAGCAACAGTTAAGAATGAATCAAATAGAAATATCTTGATAATGACATCAGGAGATGATTCTGATGTTAGGGATTCTTCATTGTTTAACATGGCAGGTGCAATTTTAATTGACCGAGATTCTTCAGAATTGGTCTTTAAAGATTTTGTGACAGATCCAAAGGAAAAAAAAGTTTTCTTTGATATTTTCGACGCTGATACTGTAGTAAAATATAGCAAATTGGGAATCTTGCCGGGAATTGTTTCTAAATCGTTTATAGAAAGGTTCAGTATTGGTCTTGACAGTATAAAAAAGAATGATTTGGTTGTATATAAAGGCCAAAAGTAGAAATTCAATTTTTCGTTTCCTTGTTATTCAGCGCTCATAAGCATAATCTAGTTTTAAGCTTCGCTTCGTTAAAGCTCAATATGTAATCCAAACGTCCAAGAGTGCGACGCAAGAGGTGATGCTATTTGTAATGAAGCTGGGTTAATAATATCTTCTTGCCGTAATGTTCATGCCACCGCTGTAAACCCTTTTCTGTTACTTTGCTGCATGATTATAAAAGAGGCGGAGTATGTAATATCAAGCCCATCTGTAGAAACCTGCCCGGCACCCGATAAGCCGGAGTATGCATTTATTGGCAGAAGCAACGTTGGCAAATCGTCGCTTATTAACATGATTTGCAGCAGGGAGCGGCTGGCAAAAACATCTTCTACGCCGGGCAAAACAAAGATCATTAATCATTTTCTTATTAATAAATCGTGGTACGTTGTTGACCTTCCGGGTTATGGTTATGCAAAAATTTCGCAGAGCCAGCGAAGGCAATGGGAACAGATGATTGAGAACTACCTGCGCAAAAGAGAAAACCTGGTAAATGTTTTTATACTGATCGACAGCCGCCACACACCACAAGCCAACGACCTTGAATTTGTGCATAAGCTGGGCAAATGGAATGTGCCTTTTTCATTGGTTTTTACAAAGGCCGATAAAGAAAAACCAACGGTGGTGCAAAGGCATGTTACGGCCTTTCTTGATAAACTAAAAGAGACCTGGCAATTTCTTCCGCGGCAGTTTGTAACGAGTGCCGAGAAGAAAACAGGCAGAGAAGAAATAGTAAAATTTATTGCTGAATGCAATAATGAATACAATAAAAAACCGCAATGATGATTGCGGTTTTTTATTACAACGTTTTTGAAAAAAATACTATTGCGGTTCGATCTTAGATGATATTTTATCAATCGTTTCTTCCTTCTTATTTACAGATGTAATTTCTACTGCACCATATTTACCCTTTGCCCGTATTTATCTATTGCAGCTTTATCTTTTAAAACATTCATTGATATTATTTTAGCAGGGTCCAGCTTATTTACTTCGGTGGCCTTCACAATCTTTCCGTCGAGCATATAAAGCACAGAATCATTCATTGGTTTTACTGCCGCATTTTTTGTAGTTATAATTATTACCCCGTTTTTTCCCTTCTCTCCATACGCTTTAACTGCATTTTCTTCTTTTAATACATTTACATTTTTAATATTCGCGGGGTTCAATTTTTCCATATCAGCCCTTGTTCCAAAAACGCCATCAATAATGTAAACAGGTTGCCCAGAAGAACTTTCTTTCGTTGATTGCATTGCTGCTGCGGGAGCAGTCGTGTCTGCATAAAAACCCATATTTTCTTTTTTAATATCCACCTCTTTTATTTGATCTGCCGAGTGATTGGCGTATAATGCAATACCCTCCAAAATCTTACGGGCCATTTGTTCCACCTTTTTATCGTTCGTTAAGTTTGCTGCATCATTATTATCATCTATATAACCAAGTTCTACAAGTATTGCCGGCAATGTGTTTGCTTTTAATACCCAAATGCCGGTGTTGCTTTCGGAAAGATAGGTGGCTACTTCAAAGTTATTTTTAAGACTTTGTAATACTGCCGAACCTAATAATTTGCTGTCATCAAAATGTTGATTTTCTTTTGATACATAAACTTCCATTCCGGCATCAGCAGCTTTAGTTTTGCCAGGTTCTGTTGTGTTTACATGCATTGAAATAAATGCATTTGCATTTTGTGTTTCTGCAAACTGAACTTTTTCCTGCGGAGACATATATTTATCATCATCTCTTGTAAGCACTACATCGATTTTATACTCACCCGCAAGTTGTTTAATCTTTTTAGAAATTGCTAAGTTTATGTCTTTCTCAAGTATGCCATTAACACCAACTGCACCGTTATCTTTTCCACCGTGTCCGGCATCCACCACTAATTTAAATGGTGTATTTACGTTTGTAACTGCTTTAGTATTTTCATGCAGTCTAAAAGCAAATAAACAAATAACAAAAGTCAGCAATGGTAAAGCCATTAAGCGACGTACATAACTAAGGCTTGGTTTTTTTGAAGTGGTCAACATAAGTAATCTTCGTTTTATAGGTGAGTAAAAAAATGATTGTGCAGGAGCGAACATAAATTTTCCATATTGTGCATGTAATAACATGGCAGCAAAAGCGCTGGCATCTTTATCTTCTACAGCTTTTTCGTCTGCAATAAATTCATGTATAAGGTAGAGTTCCCTTTGCAGCAGCCAGTAAAATGGATTCATCCAAAATATGGCAAGCACAATTTGTATAAACAGTTTATCCCAGGTATGTTTTTGTTTTATATGTGCCAGTTCGTGACGTAAAATCTGCTGCCCTGTTTTTTCTTCCAGTGAAATATCGCTGCGCCAGAAAATATTTTTAAGAAAGGAGAATGGTGCCTGTTCTATATCTGTATTAATAAAATCAAATTCATCTGTTTTACTCACCGGGAAACTTCGTTTGATCTGGTAAATTTTTAAAATCCTGTAGGCAAGCATTAAAAGAAAAAAGGTAGTGATGGCAAATGCAGCAAGCGAAACTGCATCCTGCCAGTCAAGCTGAAAGCCTTTACCGGCAAGCGTTACATCTGCTTCACCATTTCCATACATTACATTTAAAAGTGTAATAGCTTGCATATTGTTACTGCTGAAACTAAACCACTGCAGATTAAGTAACGGCACTGTAAAACTTAATACAACAGCCATTAATAAATAAAACCGGTTATAGTAATGAAAGCGTTTGTTGCGCAATGCTACCCAGTAATATGCCAGTAACAATGCAGAACATATTAAAACCTTAAGCAGGTAAACAGCAATTATCTGCAGCATGATTATTTCTTTTTAAGTTGTTGTAATAATAATTCCAGTTCTTCCACGCTTAACTTATTTTCTTCTACCAAAAACGAAACCGCTTTTGTAAACGAGCCGCCAAAATATCCTTTCACCAAACCGTTCAATGAACTTTTTGAATAGGCTTCTTTACTTACCAATGGTTCGTACTGGTGCATGCGCCCGAAGGTTTCCGTTTCCACAAATTTTTTATCCACTAAAATTTTCAATAGCGTAGCTACAGTGTTGGAGTGTGGCTTTGGGTTGGGCATTCCTTCAATTACATCTTTAAGAAAACCCTTTTCAATTTTCCAGAGCACCTGCATAATCTGCTCTTCGGCTTTGGTTAATGTTTTCATTGCTTCTTTCATGTAAACTTTTTTTATTTTTTTGAACCGAACTAAAGAATATGAATTGAGCTTTTCTTGCGTCGCACTCTTGTACGTTCAGATTATGCCTGAGCTTTTACCGAAGCGAATATTTGCTACAACTAAATTCTTAGTCAAACATAGAACTATTTATTTAGTTATACAACTAATTTTTTAGTTAAAACTTTGTAAAGATGATTTTACAGAAGAATAAGTTTGAAAGTTTACCCGTTTACGGGTTCACAAGTTTAATCATCGGGAAAAACTTGTGAGTATTTTGAAGCACTTAAACTTGTGAGCCAAAGTTCCAAAAAGTTTCAACCGTACAAGAGTGCGACGCAACAGCCGATGCCATGAAAAGCCTTGGTTCGGCTCAAAAAATTCAATCTCAAAAATTGAAGGGCTAACTTTACATTTGCAAATATCTTTTTAATATGTCAGAAACAGTAGTATCCGTACGTAACGCCAATATATACCAGGGAAGCAACCTTATTTTAAAGGATGTAAGTTTTACCGTGAGCCGTGGCGAATTTGTGTTTCTTGTGGGCAAAACCGGAACAGGAAAGAGTAGTTTATTAAAAACGCTTTACGGCGAACTGCCTTTTAAAGAAGGTGAAGTAAGTGTGGCCGGTTTTGATATTAAAGGAATGGACTGGAAAAAAGTGCCTTTCCTGCGCAGGAACCTTGGCGTGGTGTTCCAGGATTTTCAATTGCTTACTGATAGAAATGTGCACGAAAACCTTCGCTTTGTATTGCGTGCTACCGGCTGGAAAGATGAAAAATTAATGGAAGAAAAAATTAATGATGTGCTGGATAAAGTGGGCCTTAAAAGCAAAGGGTTTAAAATGCCTTTTGAACTGAGCGGCGGCGAACAGCAGCGTATTGATATTGCCCGTGCTTTATTAAACTCCCCCAAATTAATTCTTGCCGATGAACCTACCGGCAACCTTGACCCAGAAACAAGCGACGAAATTATGGGCCTGCTTTTCCAGATAAGTAAAGATTATGGAACAGCAATAATTATGGCTACGCATGATTTTATTGTGATCAGTAAGAACCCTTCAAGAATGCTGAAGACCGAGCGTGGACATGTGTTTGATAGTGCTGTGGCTGAGGTGTAGCCCCCATCCCCTAAAGGGGTGTTATTATAGCGAAAGGTTTAAACATACTGCTCCCAAACCCAATGCACCATTTGCTTTGCGCCGGCTTCATTGTTATAATGATTGTGCAGTAACTTTTTTCTTGCTTCAATATCGCCTTGTGTAAATGGCTGATGATAGAGTTGTTCAACCCTTGCACGAAATGTACTTACATCATCTGCGGTAATGCATAATTCATCAAGCCCGGTACCTTCAACCATTTGTGTATTTACCAAACAATGACGGCCATTGTATAAAGCATTCAGCAATTTTATTTTTATTCCTGTATTGTTAAACGAAGGCAGAATATGTATCTGCGCTTTGGCAATCATGTCCTGCAGTTCTTTTTCTGATGGGTTTGCAACAAGACAAGTATGCATATTATGATGAACCATCTTTTCTAAAGATGCAGACGGATTTTTACCTGCAATTACCAATGGAATTTCCAGCTTATTAAAAATATTTTTCAGTAACCATTCTGCTGCATATTCATTCTCTGCAACCTCAAGATTGCCATGATATAAACAAAATGTACCCATGCCTTCAAGAGATTTTACATGCCAGTCGGGCAGGAATAACGGAAGGTAATCCATCGTTCTGCATTGCAGATCGTTGCGGTAGTAGTCAGTATCTTTTTGCGTAACCGCCCAAAAAGCTGTGGCCTTATTTACCAGTTGCTGCTCATAATTTTTTAACAACTTGCTCTCCCATAAAAAATACATTTTCTTCATTGCATTATGCGAACAGGAATAGAGTTCCCTGTAATATTGATGCTCCACATTGTGTATACGTACAAATTTTCTTCGTGTGCTGAAACGCTTGTCCTGTGTGAGGTACGTGCAATGCACACCTTCCATAAAAATTGGGTAATCATCTTTTAAAAGGTTCTGTGCAAGCTCTTCATTCTTTCGGCTGCTAACAATATATGGTAATGTTGAAGAGAAACCTTTATGCCCCGTATTGCGTTTATAATAATACACTGCTGAGCAATATTTATTCAGCTCGGGTTTTTCACCACGACCATTAGCAAAACAATGCAAATGAATTTTAACGCCTTGTGCCTGCAATGCAGGAAGTTTATAAAACAAATCGTACACACCGCCATAATTTGCCGGGTACGGAACATCAAGACAAATAATATGTAAGTGCTTATCCAATATTTATTTTTTATGAGCCATGCATTTGTTCATTGTGAACCGTTCCTTGCGTCGCACTCTTGTACAATACAATAGGATTGAGCTTAAACAGCCATGATTAATTGTTGCTAATTCTTTTATAAGATTCTATCAATACTTTTTCTTCTTCCTGCCAGTTAAGTTTTTTTCTTGCATTAACACAGTTCTGTTGTAAATGTTCATGTAATTCTTTATCATTTAAAAGGCTGTTCAATGCACCGGCAATTGTTTCAATCTTTGTATCATCAATCATCAGAGCAATATTGTGTGCATCGTTGCTAGTTTTATATTCAGGATAGTTCACACAAACCTGTGGTACGCCAGCCATTATATAATCAAAGAAGCGATTGCTTAAAGAATAAAATTGGTTCAATCCTGTTTGTTCAAACAGCGTAACGGCAATATAAGCCCGAGGTGTAATCTGTTTAAGTTCCTGAGGAACAACAAAGCCCATCAGTTCAACTTTATCTTCTACTTTATAGTCTTTGATTAGTTGCTTTACCTGTTCAAAAAAATTTCCTTTACCATATATCTTCAGTTTCGCATCAACATGCTGCATGGCAGGTATCAACGTTTCAAAACTGCGCCCTTCATTCACAGCGCCCTGGTAAATAATAAAGGGAGTTATTCCGGAATCCGGTTTTTGTTGTAGTTCAACAAGTACAGGTAAATTTCTTACAATACTATAATCAACTTTATACCTGCGCTGCAGCTCATCTGCTATAAACTGATTTACGGTATAACCATTCTTAAATTTTGGCACTGCAAACTTTTCTACTGCCAGCCAGAATTTATGAACCGTAGGCCGCGTTACAATTTCTTTTTGTTCAGTAAATAATTCATGCGCATCATATACTTTTTGTTTGCCTCGAAAAGCTGTGGCAAAATAGCAGGGAAGAATAGTATCAAGATCAATAGCGCAAATAATATCCACTTTTTGAAAAAGCAACCAGAAAAATAAACGCAGGTTATATTCTGCGTAGAATAAAAAGCCATCAGTAAAAAAGCAAAACAGTCTTTTTTGTTGAAATAACTGATAGGTAAGCGGCAAAGATGTTTTCAATTTTCTTCCAACAAGGGTAACGGCAAAACCATTCGCTGCAAGCGATGTGCAGATGCGCTGCATGCGCTGGTCGTAAGTAAGATCGTTGGTTACTGTAAAAATTATACGCTTCAACAAATAATAGTTTGCGGCAAATGTATTTTATATGTGGGTTTGTAGTAAAACTGTTTTCCACTTTTCGGTTTCAGCGTATTCTTTTATTACACGATTGCGTTGTATCAATAATGCTTTCATATAGGCTGAGAGAAATGCATAACTGAAAATCTTTCCAATAAATCCATACGGTGCTTCAAAAGAAAACTCATCTGTCATTTTTGTACTTCTGCCTTCAGGTTTAAAAATATGTTTGTGTTTCATGCTTTTAAAATCGCCTTCCAGCATTTCATCTTCAAAAAATTCGTACGGCTTCATTTGAGTTATTTGAACTTTAAGCATTCTTGTTTTAAAGAAATGCTTCGCAGTCCACGTTACAGTTTCGCTTGCATTTATTAAACCTGTTGTTGTTCCGGCAATTGCTTTTTCATTCGTATGCTCCATACTTGTTTGGTGCAGGTCAATACTTCTGCTGAGGTCAAAAACAAGTTGCGGTTTTGCATCAATAAAAGTTTCAAGTTTTATAAAAGGCATAAGAAGTTATTAATTGAAATGCAGTTGCAGCTTCTGTTTCAGCGTGCGTAGCTGAATAGAAATTCAACAGTACAAGAGTGCGACACAAGAGAAGTTTCATTCATGTTCTTCTGCCTGGTCAATAAATTTTTTATGCAAACGGCGCCTTTACCACTTTTGCTTTTACAAGTGTATTGCGTATGTCAATAAAAATTTCACTGTCCAGCGCTGCATGTTCTACAGCAACATAACCCATACCAATCGCTTTGTTAAGCGATGGTGCCTGTGTGCCGCTGGTTACTTTGCCAATCGCATTTCCTGCAACATCTTTTATAACATAATCGTGGCGTGGAATACCGCGATCAATCATTACAAAACCAACTAATTTTCGTTTGATACCTGCTGCTTTTTGCTGCTCAATAATTTCTTTGGCTGTAAAGGTTGTGTCTTTATTCAATTTGGTTATCCAGCCAAGTCCGCCTTCGAGTGGTGACGTGGTATCGTCAATATCGTTGCCGTATAAACAGAAACCCATTTCCAAACGCAGCGTATCTCTTGCGCCAAGACCGATTGGTTTAATGCCTTGTGCTTTGCCCGCTTCAAAAATGGCATCCCAAATAATATTTGCCGCATCGTTTTTATCATCGAAATAAATCTCTACACCGCCTGAGCCGGTGTAACCCGTTGCACTAATCAGCACATTATCAACACCCGCAAATTTGCCTTTTACAAATGTGTAATATTTAAGGTTCATGATATCAATATCGGTAAGTGGCTGCAAAATTTTACAGGCATTGGGGCCTTGTATAGCAAGCAAACAGGTTCTTTCGCTGATGTTTTGCAGCTCTGCATTTTTTGTATTGTGACTGCTGATCCAATTCCAGCCTTTCTCAATGTTGCTTGCATTTACAACCAGCATGTACACTTTATTTTCTTCAATGCAATACACGATCAAATCATCCACAATTCCACCTTCATTATTTGTTAAGCAACTGTACTGCGCTTTGCCATTATTCAGCTTCGATGCATCATTTGTAGTAACGCGTTGAATAAGGTCCAGCGCTTGTTCGCCTTTTACAATAAATTCACCCATGTGGCTTACATCGAATACACCTGCATTACTGCGTACCGCCGCATGCTCATCGTTAATACCAGTGTAACTGATGGGCATGTTGTAACCAGCAAACTCGGCCATCTTTGCGCCCAGTGCAGTATGCTTTTGTGTAAATGCTGTATTCTTCATGTAGTAAATTTATGCGGCAAAATTAGGCGAGTTACTGTGCCTGAAAAAATATTATAAAGTGGCTATTTTTTGAACCGAACAGAAGTACTTTGTGCATCGCTTCTTGCGTCGCACTCTTGT
>JANXWM010000240.1 GCA_025351145.1 Chitinophagaceae bacterium | reverse complement strand
TTTCTTTTCAAAGCACTGTTTAGTTTCTTTCTATTCAACATTCTATTTCATTTGAATGCGCTTTCTCAGTTACCAGTGTGTAAAGACTCTTTCCCAACATCTTTATTAAGCAACAATTCTTTTGAACAATACTCCGGCTGTTTTACTGATTATGGAGGTGTTTTAGAAGGAGGGTACATTGATGAACCTCCCCTTTACGGAGGAATTACTATTAACAACTGGCATGCTTTTTACACAGGACGGCAGGTGTCATACTTTAATTATGCATGCAGGACTAACAAGCCCGGCAGTATTTTTGATTCAACTAATTTTTCCAGCGACTGTTATTTTCCTAAAGTACCCCGCCCGCTACCTGATGGACTTGGATTTATAGCTATAGAGGAGAATGATATAAAACAATTTGTTCCAGAAGATGAAATCGCCAAAGACTATCTTACCGCCTGTCTTTCACAACCTTTATACGCAGGGCAGACCTACCTGCTTAGTTTTTATTTTGGCTTTGGCACAAAACCTGCTACTGGCTGTTCCCAAACTTATCAATCGCAAAGTCCCTATGGTGTGGCTGTTTTCGGAAGACAAGACTGCCCTGACTATCCTTTGAAAGAACCTGATTTGAAATCAGGATGTTTAACTAATAAATCAGGGTGGGTTCAGTTGGGCAGGATAATTTTAAAAGGGGAAGGTGAATGGGTACAAGCTGTAATTGAATTTACACCACAAACAAATATTGCTTGTATTGGTATTGGACCAGATTGCGCGAATAATAGTTTGAATGCTGATTTCTATTACACAACACCAATTCACTATGCAGATAAATTTATATTAGCCCCTAAAGCTGATTTTTCTTTTAAAGCGATTACCGCTGTGTCTGGCAATGCCTGCACAGGCAATCTTGTACTACAAGCTCCCGGTTATGCCAATGCTGCCTACCAATGGTATAAAGACGGGGTTTTAATAACAAACGCAACCGCCCGGCTTTATACAGTGCCTGGCACAGCACTGGCTGCAGGCGCTTATACGGCAAACATAAGCCTGCCTTATAATACCTGTCTTAATACCTTGCCCTATCAGGTGTACTTCTCTGATTTAAATAAGTTTAGTTTAGGTAATGATACGTTAGCCTGCACACCAAAAGAGGTTTATTTAAATGCTGCATGGCCTACGGCAGTTAAATACCTGTGGCAGGATGGTAGCGAAAACTATGCTTTTACAGCTAATAAAACAGGCACTTACTGGGTGCAGCTTACAGATATAAACGGGTGCAGTAAAAAAGATTCCGTAAACGTAACAATACAGGGTTGCGATGATTGTAAAATTTTTATCCCCTCTGCTTTTACGCCTAATAACGATGGAAGGAATGATGTATTCAGGGCCATACCGCAATGCACCAATATTGGCCTGCAGTGGTTTGTTATGCGGGTATATAACAGATGGGGCCAACTGGTATTTACAAGCCGTGATATGCGTGCAGGCTGGGATGGCACATATAACCACCAACCGCTTGATGCTGGTGTGTATATTTACGTAGTAGATTATTCCTACAAACAGGACAAAGCACTTTCACAAAAAGGTACGATAATGCTGATGAGATGAACGGTATGCCTTAGATTTTATCGGTCTTATTAGCCTTTATTTGTCGCTAACAAGTATCACTCCGCTTCGGTAAAAGCCCATTCCTAATCCAACCGTACAAGAGTGCGACGCAACGATGATGCCATGAAAAACTCAAGCCCGGTTCAAAAAATCTCTTCTGTCTTTTAAACAAATATGACTGAAATCACTTTTAAAAACTTTTTGATCTGTACTTTTACAATAGCAATGAAACTGATCTCTGTAACCATATTGCTTATCTGCTTAACCGCCGCTACTTTCAGTAAATCGATTTTAATTGCCTGCTACGATCTCAATGAAAATTATGTGGCAAGCGAGCTTTGCGTTAATAAGAATAACCCGGCCAGCCATTGCAACGGCCACTGCTATTTAAGCCACCAGTTAAACAACGATGAAAAGCCCAACACGCCCATCAACAATGCATCGAAAGAGAAATTTGAAATACAGCTTTTCTTTATAGAAAATGCAGATAAACATTTTACTCCTTCAGCTTTTACTGCTGCGCATTATAATACTACCCAAGAGTTTTGTCTGCAGCAGGTAATTAACTCCTGCTTTCATCCACCGGCTGCATAGTTTGCCTCAACTTCTTTTATCCGTCTATTGATACATGTATTACGCACGTATATACAGCGCTGTAAACCTTAATCAGAAATACACTTAACCAATACTGTAATGAAAAAAATATTTCTACTTATTGCCTGCGCATTCTTTTTCGCCGAATCTTATGCCTGTCCGTTTTGCGGCTGTGGCGTTGGCAATTTTTATATGGGCCTGTTGCCCAATTTTAAAAATAAATTTATTGGCGTTCGTTACCAGTACATGCGCTATCATACACAAATTACCGGTGATGCCACGCAGTTTGGCAACGACTATTATAAAACCGTGGAGCTTTGGGGCGGCTTTAATATTGGCAGCAAATGGCAGATGCTCGCATTTGTGCCTTATCAAATAAATACACAGAAAACCGATGATGGCACTAAAAACATAAATGGCCTCAGCGATATTAGCTTACTCGCCAATTACAGGCTGCTCAATAAAACCAAAATGAACGGCAGCAAATCTACACAGCAGCAGTTGCTTGTTGGCGGCGGTGTAAAATTGCCCACAGGAAAATACAAGATCGACACACATAACCCCGACACAGAATTAGGCGATGTAAACTCGCAGTTGGGAACCGGCAGCGTAGATTTTTTGCTTAACACAACCTACGACGTGCGCTTTAATAAATTCGGCATCAACACAACCGTTAACTACAAAATAAATACCACCAATAACGAAGATTATCATTTTGGCAACCGCTTTAATGCAAGCAGTCTTGCTTATTACCAAGTGAGTTTAAAAAAGGCGGTTCTTGCGCCAAATGCAGGTTTTATTTACCAGCATTCTGAAGCCAATCATTTCAACAATGAGAAGGTTGATCAAACGGGCGGCTATCTTGCTATGACTGTTGCCGGTGCCGAGCTTAGCTTTAAGAATATGGCTATTGGCGCAAATGTTCAGTTACCTTTTAGCCAGAATTTTGCAAGCGGACAAACCGAATCAAAAACAAGGGGCATGCTGCATGTAAGTTTTAGTTTCTAGATTTTGGGGCCCGGCAGTCGAACATGCATGAAGCTTTCGTTGCGTCGCACTCTTGTGCGTTCAGAACAATTATGAGCAATTAACTAATCTCAACGTGCTTCATTGCGAGGAACGAAGCAGTCTGTAAACTGAATTACAGTCTTTCCGAATGAGTGAGCACAGATTGCTTCGGGGGCCTCGCAATGACGGGAACGCACAAGAGTGCGACGCAATGATGCTCAATTCATATTCTTCAACCTGGCTAAAAAAAAATTTAAAACCAGCTTTTACTTTTACTGCTGCTTCTTCCGCCTAAACCAAGTGCGCCCAAAAGACTGCGGGTAATAATTGATGCGGCTGTTCTTTCAACCTGCTTTACGACTGCACTGTCGAAAAAACTGGGTGTTGCTTTTGCAGTTTTGGCATCTTGTTTAACCTGTTCCTGTTGTTGTTGCTGTTGTTGTTTTTGCTGTTCCTGCTGCTGTGTTTTTTGTGCCGCCTCTTCCAGTTTGGCGGTTAATATTTCGTAGGCACTTTCGCTGTCAACAACGCGGTTGTATTTATTGGCGAGTTTACTTTTGCTAACGAGTGAGTCTATTTCAACATCGCTCAAAATATCCATACGGCTGCTGGGCGGACAAAGCATCGTATGCACCAATGGCGTAGGGATCCCCTTCTCGTTCAGTAACGTAACAAAGCCTTCACCAATACCCATTTGCGTAAGCAGGTCTTCGGTTTTGTAGAATTCACTTTCGGGGAAATTTTCTGCTGCCTGTTTAATTGTTTTGCGGTCTGCAGCGGTAAAAGCACGCAATGCATGCTGCACTTTTAAACCAAGCTGGCTAAGGATAGAAGCCGGAACATCCTGCGGGTTTTGCGTGCAGAAATAAATGCCAATACCTTTTGAGCGGATCAGTTTTATCACGGTTTCAATCTGCTTTAGCAAAGCATCCGTAGCTTCTTCAAAAAGTAAATGCGCTTCATCAATAAACATGATGAGTTTGGGCTTATCCATATCGCCTTCTTCGGGGCAGGTGGCATATAATTCGGCCAGCAACTGCAGCATAAATGTGCTGAATAATTTTGGTTTGCTCTGCATATCTGTAACACGCAGAATATTGATCATGCCACGGCCATCATCGCTGATGCGCATCAGGTCTTGTACTTCAAAACTGGGTTCGCCAAAAAATATTTCTGCGCCCTGCTGCTGCAGCTCTATCACTTTGCGCAGGATAGTTCCTGTTGATGTTGTAGAAATATTGCCATAGTCTTTCGCCAGTTCATCTTTGCCTTCGTTGCCCACAAACTGAAGCACTTTAATAAAATCCTTCAGGTCGAGCAGCGGAAGTTTGTTATCATCACAATATTTAAAGATCATCGAAACAAGGCCGCCCTGCGTATCGTTCAGGGCGAGTATTTTGCTTAAAAGTATAGGGCCAAACTCACTTACGGTTGCACGTAAACGGATTCCCTTTTCACCGCTTAGTGTCATCAGTTCAACCGGGAAAGCAGTGGGTGTATAGCTTACATTTAATATTTTACAACGCTCGGCAATTTTATCGTTCACAGTTCCTGCCGCAGCAATACCAATCAGGTCACCTTTAATATCCATCATAATTACGGGCACACTTGCATTGCTTAAAATCTCGCTGATCATCTGCAGTGTTTTGGTTTTACCTGTTCCGGTAGCGCCTGCAATTAACCCATGACGGTTCATCATTTTCAGCGGCAAAAAAACATCGGCACCGGCAACAACCTGTCCGTCGAGCATGGCGCAGCCGATCTTTACGTTCTCGCCTTTAAACTTATATCCATCCTGTACGGCCTGTAAAAATGCATCCTGGTTTGGCATAGCAAAAAGTTTTGTGGAAAGTTAGCAGATTAGAATATGAGTAAGAAATTTTTTGTACCCGGCAGAGGAATATATATGAAGCTTTGGTTGCGTCGCACACTTGTACTGAAGAAGAAAAGGCAACAAGGCAAAGAGGCAATAGGCAAAGAGTGATTGATTCGCAATGGCTCAATAAAGAATCCGAACGTACAAGAGTGCGACGCAACAGCCGATGCCATGAAATACCCCAGCCCGGCTAAAAATATTTATTAAAAAAATTGGAGTGGTAAATTATTCGCCCGATAAGATTTCGTGGCCCAGCTTATCCCTTTTTGTTTCGAGGTATTTTACGTTGTGCTTATTGGGCTTTATTTCTATGGGCACAATATCTACGATTTCTAAACCGTAGCCCCGCAAGCCTGCGCGTTTCTTTGGGTTATTGCTCATGAGTTTTAGCTTGGTGGCACCGAGGTAACGCAGTATTTGCGCACCCACGCCATAATCGCGTTCATCCATTCCAAAGCCCAGGTGCAGGTTGGCTTCTACGGTATCCATGCCTTCTTCCTGCAGTTTGTAAGCACGCAGTTTATTATACAAGCCAATGCCGCGGCCTTCCTGGTTCATGTAGAGGATGATGCCGCGGCCTTCGTCCTGCACCATTTGCATGGCCTTGTGCAGTTGGTCGCCGCAATCGCAGCGGAAACTGCCGAGAATGTCGCCGGTAAAGCAACTGCTGTGTACACGGGTAAGTACGGGTTCATCTTTTGCCCATTCGCCTTTTATCAACGCAAGGTGCTCGCCGCCGGTTGTTTTTTCTTTAAAAGCCACCAGTTTAAAATGACCATATTTGGTAGGCATATCTACACGCACTTCTTCCTGTATCAACGAATCAGTTTTAAGGCGGTATTCAATCAGGTCTTTAATGCTTACAATTTTGAGGTCGAACTTTTTTGCGATCTCCATTAATTCGGGAACCCTTGCCATACTGCCGTCTTCGTTCATAATTTCTACCAGCACACCGGCCGATTCAAAGCCTGCTAAACGTGCAAGGTCAATGGTCGCTTCTGTATGGCCGGTTCTTCTTAAAACACCACCCTTTATTGCTCTCAAAGGAAATATATGCCCCGGCCTGCCAAGGTCAGTAGGTTTAGTTTCAGGATCAATTAAAGCGAGGATCGTTTTAGAACGGTCCTGTGCGCTGATGCCGGTTGTGCATCCATGCCCAAGCAGATCTATACTAACGGTAAAAGCGGTTTCGTGCAGGGCAGTATTGTTGTTAACCATGGGTGGCAGCAACAGTTCATCGGCCCTTTCTTCGGTTATAGGGGCGCAAATTAAACCTCGGCCATATTTACTCATAAAGTTGATTATTTCAGGCGTTGCATGGCGGGCAGATGCAATAAAGTCGCCTTCATTTTCACGGTCTTCATCATCCACAACAATAATTAATTTACCCAGCTTCAAATCTTCAATCGCACTTTCAATGGTATCGAGCATAAAATATATTTATATGGCAAAATTACAGTTTATCAGCCTGTTTTGTTCGCGGCTAAGTTTCGGGTTTTGGAATATGATGTGGAACTGGGTTTAAATTATGAGCCAGAAGCCAGGAATACTATGAGGCTTCTGTTGCGTCGCACTCTTGTACGGTTGGATCATATATTGACCTTTTACCGTAGCTAAGAAACTTTGCTTATCCACTTACCTCAACACTGTGTTGCTATCTTAGTTCAGTTATTGTGGTAGTCAATGAATGTTTTGTCAAGATCATGTGGTTCTTTCAGATTTAGTTTGTCCTTAGAAATTATTATCGATTTAAAGTCTAACAAAACATGGCAATTTGGACATACTACAATCATATTAGCAGAAGTGTCTGGTCCATTATGCGGCTCACCAAGAGGTTTGATGTGATGCACTTCAGAATAAAAACTATTTTCGGAAATTTTAAGTTTAGTCCCACACAATTGGCATGTGTTTGCATAAAGCTCCTTAAGCCCAGATACAAGATTTTTGTTGCGGTTTATAATGTTTAATTCTCGAAGAGTTCTGGTTGTTAGCTCTAAATCCTCAATTCTATTTTTGGTCACTAAATTAATAATTAAATCGTCACTTTTTGGTTTCCATAAATTAGCCCAATATTCATGATTTTCAAGACGATAATATCCGGTGGCTATACTTCGAAAAACTACTTTACCATTAAAACCTTTTTTAGTTGGACAGTGTATTTCAACAATCCGTTGTATTGTTTGATCAAATGAATATCTGTCTTTATAACCTTCAAAGCTATTTTCCCGTTGCTCAAAAACATAGTTTTTAATCTCCTTCATTTTCAATTCAGGTTTATAGAAAATGAATGCATCAATAATATTCGGAAGGGAAATGCTTGCTATAAGGTCATCGATTTTTAGCTGCTGTTAGGATTTTATTACTGCAATATAAGAAAACAACCTGCACCTGAGTTCATTTGCCAACAGTGAACTCAAAGCTCAATCATGTTATCCTGTACAAGAGTGCGACGCAAGGAACGGTGCCCGCAGTTATTAAGCTGGGTAAATAAAATTTAAAACAGGGTAACTGTATTTTGTCTTTGTATCAATAGCTTTGCCTACTATGCTGCACGATAAAGACAATGCATTATTTACGCTGGCCGCTGATTTTATACAATACACCAACCGCTCTGTGTTTCTTACAGGCCGTGCGGGTACGGGTAAAACCACTTTTCTAAAATATATAAAAGCCAACACGCCCAAACAAACGGCGGTTGTTGCGCCAACAGGTGTGGCGGCCATTAATGCGGGTGGCGTAACCATTCATTCTTTTTTTCAACTTCCGTTTACGCCATACATTCCGGAGAGCCGCGGGTTTCAGCAAAATGAAAACAGTATTGACAGGCACCATTTGCTTGGCCGCATAAAAATGAACAGCGACAGGAGAAAAGTTTTGCAGCAAATGGAGCTTTTGATCATTGATGAAATAAGCATGGTTCGTGCCGATGTGCTTGATGCCATTGATGTGCTGCTGCGCCATTTTCGTTACCGTTACAATGAACCTTTTGGCGGTGTGCAGGTGTTGTTAATCGGCGACATGTACCAATTGCCGCCCGTTGTTCCAGACGAAGAATGGAGGATACTTTCGCAGCATTACAACAGCCCTTTTTTCTTCAGCAGTAAAGTGATACAGGAACAGCAGCCCGTGCATATTGAGCTGAATAAAATTTACCGGCAAAATGAACAGCAGTTTATTGAACTGCTGAATAAAGTGCGCAATAATGAAATGGATGCAGAAGGTTTTGCGCTGCTCAACAGCCGCTACAATCCAGCTTTTCAACAGAAAAAAGAGGATGGTTATATTACGCTTACTACGCATAATTTTAAAGCCGATGCCATCAATGCTGAAGAGCTGGCAAAACTGAGCGGAAGCATTACCAATTATAAAGCAAGTGTGACAGGAGAGTTCAATGAAAAAAGTTTTCCTGCAGAACAAAGCCTGCAACTAAAAGTAGGTGCACAGGTGATGATGATTAAGAATGATGTGGAGAAAAGATACTTCAACGGCAAGATAGGCACGGTTATAAAATTAGAAGATGAAACGGTACAGGTGGAGTGCAAGGACCAGCCATTTCCAATTGAGATTAAAAAAGAAAAATGGGAAAATATACGCTACACTTTAAATCAAACTTCGCAACGTGTTGATGAAGATGTAATGGGCACGTTTGAACAGTTTCCTTTGCGGCTTGCATGGGCAATCACCATTCATAAAAGCCAGGGCCTCACTTTTGAAAAAGCAGTAATTGATGCTGGTGCTGCGTTTGCGTCGGGGCAGGTGTATGTGGCGCTGAGCCGCTGCACCACGCTTGGCGGCATTGTTTTAAAAAGCAGGATCAATAATAACGGGCTCAACAATGATGAACGGATTGTTCAGTTTTCGCAGCAAAAGAATTCACCTGTACAATTAACCGGCGAGCTGGATGAATCGAAAAAAGCATTTCAGTCGGCGCTGTTAAAAACATTATTCGATCTTACCGCTGTTATAAAACCAAGCGGGGAACTGCAAAAATTTGTTGAAGAAAACACAACTGACTTCAATGAAGAAACATTGCCATGGATTCAGCAAATAGAAGAAAGGTTACAGAAGCTGCAGGAAGTAATTGTAAAATTTCAACAGCAGCTCCAGCAGTTATTGGAAGAGAATTTGATGCCCGAACAAAATGAACAGCTACAGAAAAGGATTGCCGCCGCTGCTGTTTATTTTGAAAAAGAACTCCAGGTTCTTTTAAGCTTTTTATCCTCATCCGTGGCTGTTACCGACAGCAAGCAAAAGGCAATGCTTTATAATCTTGCTTTGCAGGAAGTGCACAGTGCCATTGCGTTAAAATTACATTCAATGAAGGGCTGCACAGAGGGTTTTAATGCAAACAATTATTATACGCATAAACAGCAATTTATTTTACCCGGCTTAAAGGTAAATGCCTATGCGGCCGCCAACAAAACTTTTAAAACAGATTCGCCGCATCCTGAGTTATACAGGCAGTTGCGTACGCTTCGTGATAAAATATGTGCCCAGAGAGATGTTCCTGTTTTTTTTGTGGCAAACGGTGCCACGCTTGATGAACTTGCCCGTTACCTGCCGCAAAATATGCAAGAGCTTGCAAAGATCAGTGGTTTTGGAAGAGCGAAAATAGAGAGTTACGGGGAGCAGTTCATCAATATTATTACAACGTATTGCATGCAAAAAAAACTTGGTTCTTTAATACATGAAAAAGACCCCAAGCCAAAGCGCAAAGAAAAAGAACCCGGCAAAGAGAAGGTTGATACAAAAGCAGAAACCTATAAACTGTACAAGGAAGGCAAAAAAATTACAGAGATTGCAGCCGCAAGAAATCTTTCCGCAGGCACCATCGAAGGCCATCTTGCACATTATGTAGAACGCGGAATTATTTCTGTGGAAGAGCTGGTAAGCAAAGAAAAAATTATCCTTATAGAGCCGCTTGCAAAAAGCCTGGAAGGCAATAGTGTTACGCCTTTAAAAGAACAGTTGGGCAACGGTGTAAGCTATGGAGAAATAAAGCTGGTAATTGCATCGCTTAATTATTTGAGGGGGAAAAATATTTCAGAAGAGTGAGGTATTTTTTGAGCCGGGCCAAAGTTTTTCATGGCATCACCTCTTGCGTCGCACTCTTGTAATGTTGGATTATGAATTGAGCTTTTAACGAAGCGAAGAGTGAAGCTAAATGTTGTTGGTCAGCGACCAATATCATTAAGAGATGCAACTGTGTTATAAATCATTTTTCTTTTTCTGTCTTAAAACTCGTCCAAATTCGTTTCCCTGTGGTAAAACCTTAATTATTCTATCTGCCGAAATTGAATGCGATAAAACTATTTGATAATCATGTAAAGTATAATATATAAAATCAAAAGAATTTAGTCTTTCAGTCAAAGCACTTGCGTTATCCCTTATTTCTTTATCTGCAAGTTCAAAATAGAGGTTTTCAATTGTGGCATTATCATAAATACCATTCTCGAGATTTTTATTTCTTGCAATTTCTTCACCCATCCGCCATAAAAGTGTTTCATGATATTTTTTACCAAATGATTTCAGATCGGTTATTTCTTTTTTAAAATCATCCTTATTAGTTGCTCCATACCAATATCCAAAATATGCAGGCATATCCTCATTTTTGATTCTAAAGACTATACCGTTATATTTTTTTTTATGCCTCATTCTATTTTGATTAAAAAAATTGACCCACCATTTATCTAAATGTTTATGCCCAGTCAATGGAAAGCAAAAAAGCCCCTTTTTCGATTTCTGAATACCGTTTTTTAAAATAGTCTTTGTATTATTTACTGGTGTCCAATGAACTGCTAACATAACTTTTGTTAATAAGGAGTTTGAATATTTTCTTCTGCAATATACCAAAACAACTCTTGTAAATCTTCTACTCAAAGCCTGTTGCCAACAGTGAACCCAAAGCCCATTAACGTTATTCAGTACAAGAGTGCGACGCAAGTAAAGCTTCATAAAGAACTACTGCCGGGTTCATAATGCCTTTCTAAGTGCTTGGCAAAAAGTTAAAAATTAATCTTTAGCCGCCACATGCAAAGCTTTTTTATAATTGGTATGCGGCAATTATATCTTGGCGTTATCTTCGCTATATGCAACAAACAGGTATGAGAAAAAATTTGCCCGCTATCTTCTTTTTGGTTTTAATTACAGTATACAGCTTAACGCTTAACGCCCAAACGCCGGCCACTTATAATAGTGCTGATATTTATCTTCAACTGAAAAAGCTGAATGTGCTGGGCAGCGTGTTGTATGTTGCCGCGCACCCCGATGATGAAAACACGAGGCTGCTTGCCTACTTCTCGAAAGAAAAACAATACCGCACAGGGTATTTAAGCTTAACCCGTGGCGATGGCGGCCAAAACCTTATTGGCGATGAACAGGGAATTGAACTGGGATTGATACGCACACAGGAATTACTCTCGGCCCGCAGAATGGATGGCGCTGAACAATTCTTTAGCCGGGCCTACGATTTTGGTTTTTGCAAAACCGCCAAAGAAGCAATGGATACCTGGGGCCATGATAAAATTTCAAGCGATGTGGTTTGGGTAATACGCAAGTTTCAGCCCGATGTAATT
>JANXWM010000238.1 GCA_025351145.1 Chitinophagaceae bacterium | reverse complement strand
CAGTGGGCAGGGTAGTTATCACGAGCAATATCACTTCCATGCCGGAGGTTGCCGGTAATGCAGCAGCGCTGGTTGATCCGTATTCAACGGAAAGTATGCGGGGAGGTTTTCTCCGGATCATCCATGATGATGCTTACCGGGAGCAGCTTATCAGCAATGGTTACCAAAATTGCCAACGTTATTCCCAAGAAAGTATTGCCGCACAGTTTACAGAAATCTATCAAATCATCTGTAAAAACTGATTAAAGTTGAGTTAAGAAGAATTTATAAACCCGGCAAAGAACCCATTCTCATCGTTCCATGTGCCGCGCTCAGGAACAATAGGAACTATTATGAGCTTTTAACGACAGTATAATTACCCGATTTATCCGGATATAAGGACTCAATAAATAAACACCCTGGCTTCATTTTAACGCGGAAGCACAGGATATGAATTTCAAAAAAGCGCTGCATTAGTTTTCCGGCTTACACTCAAAAGTATAGGCGACCCGGTACGGGAATAAAGTAACGGGTTAATATTTTATAATGAATTTATACCTTAAAATATTGAATGAATAAAACATCCGAATTTGATTGGGAAATAACATCTCAGTCTTCTGTTTTTGACCTTAAGTTAAATGATACCTGGGAATACCGAGACCTACTTGTATTGCTTGTACGAAGGGATTTTGTTTCGTTTTATAAGCAAACTATTTTTGGCCCCCTCTGGTTTTTTATACAGCCTGCACTGCAAACAGTTTTATTCACTTTCGTGTTTGGAAAACTGGCAGGTATATCTACCGATGGTTTACCGCAGCCGCTTTTTTATATGGCCGGTATTACTGCATGGAATTATTTTGCAGAATGTCTTACCAAAACGTCTACTGTGTTTAAGGACAATGCTAATATTTTCGGTAAAGTTTATTTTCCCAGACTTATAATGCCGGTAAGTATTGTTGTTTCTAACCTCGTAAGGTTTGGCGTACAGTTTTTATTATTCCTTGCCGTTATGATTTATTATTTATATATGGGGGCTAGCATAGAACCCAACTTTTATATACTCCTTTTCCCGCTCCTGATTCTATTAATGGCAGCTTTGGGCTTGGGTGCAGGTATGATTATTTCTGCCATGACTACCAAATACCGGGACCTTGCACTGCTTGTTACTTTTGGTGTGCAGCTGCTCATGTATGCCACGACGGTTATTTATCCATTGTCAACAGCCAGTGCAAATTACAAGTGGCTTATAGAGGCAAACCCCATGACTGCGATTATTGAAACATTCCGATATGGTTTTCTTGGCAAGGGTAGTTTTAACTGGGCTTCGCTTGGTTATGCAACAGGTGTAACAGCAGTAATACTTTTTGCCGGTATCATTATTTTTAATAAGGTCGAAAAGAATTTTGTAGATACGGTTTGATGTGCGAATAGGCGGATGAGCCCATTCGCTAATGTGCAAATTGAAGAAGAGCCGATAGCCGGATTGATATTTTATCCTTTGGAAATTGAGTATGATTTTATTCTCCGGAGTTGGACTAATTTCCTTATTAGTGCCACTGTACAGCATCTTTTGAGCAACGAATGCGGCATAAACTCAAGCAAATCATATTGCCAGTTATACAGGTCAGGGAAAGGACTAATTTTTTCCAGAAAAGAAGCAATATAATATAAATGAGTCTTGCAATTAAAGTTGAAAATTTATCAAAAGCCTATCAATTGGGCGAAATTGGTACCGGTACGCTGTCAAGAGATATTGAAAGGTGGGCAGCAAGGATTCGTGGAAAGGATGACCCATTCCTAAAAATCGGGGAGGTTAATGACAGGACAACAAAAAGTGCCAGCGGTATTGTATGGAGTTTGAAGGATGTTAATTTTGAAGTAGAGCAGGGCGATGCAGTGGGTATTATTGGCCGTAACGGTGCAGGAAAAAGTACGCTACTTAAAATATTGAGCCGCGTTACATCACCCACCACCGGGAAGATTCAGGGGAAGGGGCGCATCGCGAGTCTGCTGGAAGTGGGAACGGGTTTTCATCCAGAATTAACAGGGAGGGAAAATATATTTTTGAATGGTGCCATACTCGGCATGCGCAAAAAAGAAATAGAAAGAAAGTTTGATGAGATTGTTGATTTTGCCGGGGTGGAGCGCTATGTTGATACACCCGTAAAACGATACTCGTCCGGCATGTATGTTCGTTTGGCTTTTGCTGTTGCTGCACACTTAGAAAGTGAAATACTAATAGTGGATGAGGTTCTTGCTGTAGGCGATACAGAATTTCAGAAAAAATGTTTAGGCAAGATGGGAGATATCAGTAAGGGGGAAGGAAGGACTGTTCTGTTTGTTAGTCATGATATGAATTCTATTGCTCAATTATGTAATTCGGCAATTTTGTTGATTAACGGAAGCATAAATTATAAAGGAACCGTTAATGCAGGCATTTCATCATATTACAATTTAAATGAGAAAAAAAATATTTACACAAATAATGAAACCTATGTTTTAAAGCCTTGCTTTATAAAAAAAATATTTGTGGGTACTGAAAATGTTGAAATGGGGGAATATTATTTCTACAATGACATACTAATACAATTTGAAATAGACATTCAACAAGAGGTAAAAGGAGCAAATTTGTTTGTCCTGATCTTAAATCAAAGCAAGAAAAGAGTTTTTGCTTGTGAATCTGAAAAATTATATTCAAATATGAAGTTAATACTAAAAGCAAATCAACTTGTAAGAGGTAACTATTCAATTTATGCTTTTATAAATCTGGCAAAGGTTGGACCTATTGATTCAGCAGAAGATGTGTGTAATTTCAAAATACTTGACAATGGGTCCCCTTTAGCAAAACATGGTGATTATGATTATGGTAATGTGTTTGCAAATTATGCATGGCTTTAAATATTATTTTTTTGAGACCATCATCGAGTAAACTTATAAGTGTTAGAGCAAAATAATAAAATATAGTCGATAATATTAATGAATAGAGTCTTTTACAAAAATTTAGATGGGTTAAGATTTATTGCAGCGATGTTGGTAGTACTGCAACATTGGTATCCAATTTTTTTTAATGGTACTCCGAATGCTAAATTGGGGGTTGATATTTTTTTCGTACTGAGTGGATTTTTAATATCAGAGATACTGTTAAAGGAAGCTGCAATTTCGAATAAAAATAATTTTTCAATAATTAAAATTTTCTATTTTAAACGAGCGCTTAGAATATTTCCTATTTATTTTTTACTAATATTATTTTTATTTATTCTAAAAAGCCCTGATTTAGGTGATAATTGGGTGTATGTTTTTACTTATACAACGAATTTTTACATGTACTTCAAAAATACCTGGATATATCCAATTTCGCATTTGTGGACATTGGCAGTTGAAGAGCAGTTTTATATTTTTTGGCCCTTTTTTCTTATCTTTTTTCGACAAAAACTTACTGTCATTATTTCTACAATATCAATAAGCTTTCTTTACATATTTATATATCAAAGTAAAGATTCATTATTTCATATTACGCCCTTTGCATGCATGAGTACACTAGGTGCAGGGGCATTACTTGCTTTTTTAAAAATCAATATGAACGATTTTTTTAAAAAGCTATATAAAATTTCAGTATTAATTATTATGATAACATGTTTTTTATTGTTTTATTTATTTAATTCGGTTAGTTTTATTTATGCTCATCTAATTAGCCTTATACTTTCATTTTTTTTGATTGTCTACACGATAATAAGTGAAAACTCTTTGATTAAATTCTTATTGGCGAATCCGGTTATTTCATTTTTCGGTAAAATTAGTTACGGAATATACCTTTATCATGTTCCATTTAATTGGTTATTCAGTAAAGGGTTGGTTATAATAAATACTTTTTATGATTTTGATTCAAGTTTATTTTGGGTTTCAATAATTCAGGAATTTTTTAGGTTTAGCTTGCTTCTTTTATTATGCACAACATCATGGTATCTTATAGAAAAACCAATATTAAAGCTTAAAGCAAATCTGACGGGCTAAATAAAATTATGCAACTTGCCAATAAGCTTTGATTATAACCGCTTTTTGAATAATAAAATTTATTAAACTAGAATGATAAATAATAAAAAATAGTTTAAAGACAATAGCATATGATTACTAAAGTGCAGAATTATATAATGCGGACTCTAGATAAAGAATATCGGCAACTACTTAAGTTATCTAAACAGCCAAGATATACCATAGGAAAATTTATGCTTGACGATAAAATATTATCTTTCCCAGATGGGAGGTCATTTGCTTTTATATACAAAGAGCTTTTTAAAAAACAGATTTATAAATTTAAATGCCAGTCTTCAGAACCATTGATAATTGATTGCGGCGCAAACATCGGACTCAGCATTATTTATTTTAAAAAACTATTTCCACAAAGCCATGTGATTGCATTTGAACCTGAAAAAGCTATTTTTGGTTATTTACAACAAAACCTCGCATCTTTTGACTTAACAGATGTAGAGCTATATAGGAAAGCATTGTGGAAGGAAGATGGTTTTATCCAATTTTCGAATGAAGGTGCGGATGCCAGCAGAATCTCAGTTAGTGCTGCTGAAGATGGTTTTATTGGTTCTTACAAAGTGGAATGTGTACGTTTGAGCCATTTTCTGAAGACTAAGATAGATTTCCTTAAACTTGATATCGAAGGGGCTGAATTAGAGGTTCTCAAAGAAATTGAGCCTTGCATCAAAAGTGTTGAGCATCTGTTTATTGAATATCATTCCTTCGAAAAAAGGCTACAAGAATTACAAGAACTATTGTCTATTCTTACACGAAATGGATTTAGATATTTTATTGATTCACCATTATCTGTGACTAATACCCCTTTCTTGCGTGACGCCTCATGGCTAGGTGTTGAATTTTATCTGAATATTTACGCAACTAATATTTTTATATAGGATTATGCGTATAGCTTATGTTTCTACGTTAAAAAATTCTTCATGGGGTGGCAGTGAAGAGCTTTGGTATCAAAGTGCCAACAATGCTATTGTTTCAGGGCATCAAGTAGGTGTTTTTATTTATGAATGGCCCATTGAACCTGAACAGATAAAACATTTAAAAAAAGAAGGGGCTCGTATTTACAAGCGTGAACGTCAAATTTCTTTTTTTAGAAGATATTTTATAAAAATTGTTACAAAAATTTTTGATCGTAAGCCGGGTTGGTTTAATCCTTATTACAGGATTTTGCAATTCTGGCCTGATATAATTATTGTTACCGATGGGTCAACATATTATACAGTTAATGATGATGATTTATCTGCAGTATTACTGCATTTTTTTAAGAATAAATATGTTATCATCAGCCAAGCTAATAGTAATTATCATCTCCCATATAACAGGAAAACGGCAATTGATCTTTTTGAAAATTCCCAGCGTGTTTTTTTCGTTTCAGAGCATAACAGGCAATTAGCATTTCATCAACTGGCTTACCGATTAAGTAAAACAGACACTATACAAAATCCTGTATTGCTGGATACTTTTGAAATTATACCCCTTCCACACTGTACTCAAGATACAATCCATTGTGCTGTTGTGGGGCGATTTTGCATTAGTGATAAAGGACAGGACACTATTATAGCTATCTTAAATGAAGATTTCTGGAGAAAAAAAAATGTCAGGTTACACCTATATGGAAAAGGTAGTGACAGAGATTATCTTGAGCAGTTGATAACGTTTTATAATGTGGCTGATAAAATTACTATTGAAGGCTTTACCGAAAACAGAATTGCTATTTGGGAAAAATGTCATTGTTTAATAATGGCATCTTTGCAAGAAGGAACACCGCTTGTTTTACTTGAAGCAATGGTAGCGGGGAGGGTATGTATTGTCACTGATGTTGGTGGGAATAGGGAATGGGTACTTAATGGTGTAAATGGTTTTTTGGCAGATGCTCCTACTCAAAATTCATTGTCATCTAAAATGAAAGAGGCTTTTGGAGTTTTGGAGCACTGGGAATTTATTGGTAAAGCTGCCCATGTTTCTGTTATGGAAAAAATTGATCGATATCCCGGAAAGACTCTGATGAAGAAAATTTATGATTCTTTATAAAAATGAAATTGTAAGTTATAAAAATAACTATGGTTATCAGACCTGATGCCTTCAGTCTTATTAATATATAAAGATAAAGTGTTTAGGACACGACTTAGTTGAAATGAGATTAGCTTGTATTAACTTCTTTTATTTGCGCAGTATCAATTCTATTTTAAAACAATGGAGAACCTAAATAAGTAATTGGCAATGAAGATTTTGATGTTTTCTGAAGAATTTGGCGGTATAACGACAACTTTCATTAGAAATGAAATTGATTATTTATTGGCAGAAGGTCATATAATTATGTATATATGTAATGAAGCCCGAAAGATAAATATTAGCCATGCAGGTTTTTCTTTACATGTATTAGAGTTTAGGCGTGATTCATTTTGGCAGAAAATATTTTATAAGTTCAGGTACTATGATATATTTTTTTATTTTAAGAATTACAAATTCGGAAAGCAAATAAAAGAAGCAATTTATGATTTTAGCCCGGATATTATACATTGTCATTTTTTTAATGAGGCTTTGATTTTGATGGACAATGCAAAAGTCAAATCTATTCCTCTACTGATACACTTTCACGGATATGATGCTTCAAGATTGCTCAAATATAAAAGCTACAAACGAAGAATTAAATCAATTAGTAACTATTCAAATGTGCATTTTATTTTCTGTTCTGAAAATATGAAAAGCCGTATTGAAAGAGCCATAAACAGGAAAATTAATGGAGCTATTTTATTGTACGGCATCAGGACTGATAAATTTATTCCGAAAGAAAAGAGACCAACAGGTCAATATGTTTTTTTGCAAATTGCTAAACTGGAAAACAAAAAAGGACACTTATTTTCTTTAATAACATTAAACAAATTTCTTAATGATAAAAGCATTGAAGATAGAAAGAAATATAAATATATAATTGCTGGTGATGGAAGCCTACTTGAAAAATTAAAAATTACAGTTAGGGACTTGGCGTTAGAAAATTGTGTTGAGTTTGCAGGAGCGATTACTCCGGCAAAGGCCATTGAATTACTTGGCAATGCAGATGTTTTTTTACATCATAGTATAACTGCTGAGGATGGCGATATGGAAGGAATACCAAATGCTATCATGGAGGCAATGGCTATGGAGTTACCCATCGTAAGCACATGGCATAGTGGTATACCTGAATTAGTCGAAAACGGGGTTAATGGTTTGTTGGTGCATGAAAAGAGCATTGATGAATATATAAGTGCTATTAAGTCTATTACCGGGTGGCCAATAAGAATTAAAGAGAATAGGCAAAAAATACTTCAGCAGTTTTCTTATGAAAGCCACGGAAAACAATTAGTAGGCATCTATCAAAATTGTAAAAAATGATTTATCAATTTAGGATGAAGGAAATAGAAACATTCAATACCTCAATTAAATAATTTATCCGCTAGTTTGACAGGAAAATCAAAAAATATTCTTAGCACATTTGATTACGAACTCTTCCTAGGCATAAACAGCGGCGCTGTAAATAAATGTTTGATAGAGCCAACTGAAAAAATATTAACATTTTTCGGGAAACACAATTTGAAGTGTATGTTTTTTGTTGACACTGTTTACCTTCTCCGGATGGAAGAAATGGCTATTACAAACAGTGATTGTTTTAAAGACCTGAATTTAATTTATGCGCAGCTAATGAAAATAGCAGCAAAGGGGCATTATATATTTCCGCATATTCATGCTCATTGGTTAGATGCTGAATATCTTGATGACCAAAAGAATTGGTCACTTACTAATTAT
>JANXWM010000204.1 GCA_025351145.1 Chitinophagaceae bacterium | reverse complement strand
GTCGTGCACTTCGGCAGGTGCCATATCTTTTATCCAGATAATGGCAGTGGTTACTTCGGGTGTGTAACCAATTATTTTGGCGTAGTAATCTTCGTTAAAACCGGCAGGCAAAACCATATCCGAACGGTTAATCCATTCGGTATAATCAGCGATTGAGGAACCTGTGTGCAGTTGTGGCGGAAAAGCCGGGACTTCGCCACCCATCAGCCTTTCGGTATAATCTATCGTGGCCAATAAAAAAGGTTTAATGGTAACCGGCGGTGATACTGCATTGATTTGCGCATGGAGCTCAAGGCTTTCGCAGAATGTGTTTATGGCTTCGCGGACCTGAGGGTGTGAAGCCGCCATTTTTTCTACTTCAATTACCTCATCGGGCATAGCAATGCCAAGCACATAAGATTCTATAATCCCCGATTCAATATACGCTTCAATCTTGTTCATGCTTTCACAGTTCCCTTTAAACTTTTAACTGTTGCTTCCCTTTTTTAAGCAGAAGTTGCAGCAAAAATATATCCTTTAAATTAAAAAACTAAGAAACGGGTTTACAACGCCCCACAGTTTTACACTATATATGTACTAAATAACCTGCTGGATGGATTTCTGATGCGATAAAAGATGGTTTATTTATACCAAATTAAAGCAGCATTCAGGCAATCTTAACAAAATGCGGCATTCTTAAGGCATTCTTTATGAGCCAGGGGCAGGGATTTCTATTTAGCATCCTTGCGTCGCACTTTTGTACTGTTAGATTATATATTGAGCATTTCAATGCAGTGCCGCTGTGTTTTATCGAACCTTGTACTTTATAACATTTTAAGGCAGCTTAATCAATTTTCTTTACCTGCAACTCTTTCCACTCAGTAGTTCCATCTTTTTCACGGGTGAAGATTAATTCTTTAGATTCACCAATAACAATTTCTGTAGTTGTGAAAATAATGCAGCCTTCTAATAAATGGCCACCAATGGTTTTGCCTTCTGCATCAGCAATACTAATGTGCAAATGAGAGCCATTAACCGATAATGTTCCGGTTAAGCTCAATATTTCATAATAACCTTTATTGCTGCTGCCGTTTTGCTGGTTTGCAAAACGGATATTGTAATGCGTAAGGCTACCTGCACAGGTAATCATCCAGCCGGCCTGTATATTCTTTTCGTTTACAAAAGTTTGAAGAGTTAGCTTTAAATCTTCATTAGGTTTGATACGAAGAGTATAAATAAGGTGATTGTTCATAAATGCTTATACTTTGAAATTTAAAATAATAACCAACAGTTAATCTTTAAAATTATCAATCATCGAATGTTACGATTACAGGTACATGGTCGCTGTATTTCACCCAAAAATCATATTCTCCAATTTCAACTGATTTCAACTTCTTAGCCAAATCTTTAGAAACAAAACAGTAGTCAAGATGGTAAGGCTTGTCTCTATGCCGGTACATATACTGTGTGGGATGTTCTTCTTTGCCTTGCGTTTGCTTGTGATGCAAATGATACGTACTAAAAATTCCTTTTGCTTCTAAATACTCAACAACATGCGAGTGATTACCTTTTCGGTATTTTCTATCCCAAATAGTATTACTGTTGAAATCGCCTGCAAGTATGGTTCGTTTGTTTTTTAATTTATTGTCATATAAATGGATTGCTTTCCAAACCTGTTCTACATAGTGCCCATCAGGATCCTGAGGATTGTTTGCCCAGACTGCAAACAGCGTAAACTTAATACGCTGATTACTCACTGAAATTGGAATAATCATTTTCAATGCTGGATCATGAATCTTGAGCAGTTTGAATTTAAAATCGCTGTAAGAAAAAATTCCAAGCCCTTTGTTTCTGTTTTCTCCAAACCACAGAATGTCTTTAGGAATACATGTGGGGAAATTAAATTTTAATTTATCTGGATGTTCGCATTCAGGAACAATTAAAATATCTGGATTGTATGCAAGAATAGCTTCTGCTTTCTTGCGAAATGCCATATTACAGTTCCAGGTAATTATTTTCATGAACGCAGTGTAATATACATTTGATATGGGCTGTTGAAAGCTCAATCATATTTCAACAGTACAAGTGTGCGACGCAACAAAAGCTTCATTCATATCCTTCTGCCCGGTCCAAAATTCAGATTGCTTCGTTCCTCGCAATGACGGCTTAATCCAGTTTCAACACAGCTAAAAATGCTTCCTGCGGAATTTCTACATTACCAATTTGGCGCATACGCTTTTTACCTTCTTTTTGTTTTTCGAGGAGCTTGCGTTTACGGCTGATGTCGCCACCATAACACTTTGCGGTTACATCTTTGCGCATGGCGCTGATGTTTTCGCGTGCTATAATTTTTGCGCCGATGGCGGCCTGTATTACAATGAGGAATTGCTGACGTGGTAATAATTCTTTTAGTTTCTCGCAAAGCTTGCGGCCAAAATCCTGTGAACGGCTGCGGTGGATGAGTGCGCTGAGTGCATCTACTTTTTCGTTGTTGAGCAGTATATCCATTTTTACGATGTCTGCTTCACGCATGCCGATAGGCGAATAATCGAATGAAGCATAACCGCGGGTTTGGCTTTTTAGCTTATCGTAAAAATCGAATACGATCTCGGTGAGCGGCATTTCGAAACTGAGTTCTACACGTGTTGGTGTTAGGTAACTCTGGTTAATGAGTATGCCGCGTTTGCCCAAACACAGCGTCATAATGTTGCCGATATAATCGGGCAGTGTAATGATCTGTGCCTTGATGAAAGGCTCTTCAATCCTGTCGATCTTTACAGCATCGGGCATTTCAACGGGGTTGTTTACAATGATCTTCTCGCCCCTTGTTGTATAGGCATTAAAGCTTACATTGGGCACCGTGGTAATAACCGTTTGGTTGAACTCACGCTCCAAACGTTCCTGTATAATTTCCATGTGCAGCAGGCCGAGGAAACCACAACGGAAACCAAAGCCCAGCGCCTGAGAAGTTTCTAATTCGAATATGAGCGAGGCATCGTTGAGCTGCAGTTTTTCCATGCATTCGCGCAGTTCAGCAAACTCATCTGTGTTTACAGGGAAGATGCCAGCA
This sequence comes from Chitinophagaceae bacterium, assembly GCA_025351145.1. Classification (GTDB taxonomy): domain Bacteria; phylum Bacteroidota; class Bacteroidia; order Chitinophagales; family Chitinophagaceae; genus Limnovirga. Next base: position 2,379 of record JANXWM010000204.1, on the reverse strand, counting down.
AATACCATCGGCTTAACTTCAACAAAACCTTTGATCATTTCGCCGGGGTTATTGGCGAGAGTGAGTGTATCACCAACCTTTACATCTTTGGCAGTTTTAATGCCAGTGATAATATAGCCCACATCGCCACACTTTACTTCGTTCTTGGGTGTCATTTTTAATTTTAATACACCCACTTCATCGGCGAAATATTCTGTGCCTGTCGATACGAACTGAACTTTATCTCCTTTCTTTATAACGCCGTTTAATATTTTGTAATAAATAATAATGCCGCGGAAACTGTTGAAAACACTGTCGAAAATGAGCGCCTGCAATGGTGCTTCCTCTGTACCTTTTGGCGGAGGGATGCGTTCAATAATGGCTGTCAGGATTTCTTCAATACCAATACCGGTTTTGCCGCTTGCCAAAAGAATTTCTTCTTCTTTGCAACCGATAAGATCCATCATCTGGTCTTTTACTTCGGGGATCATGGCACCATCCATGTCGATCTTATTGATGACAGGGATTATTTCGAGGTTATTCTCAATGGCAAGGTATAGGTTACTGATGGTTTGCGCCTGGATTCCCTGCGATGCATCAACGAGCAGCAATGCACCTTCGCAGGCTGCAAGTGCACGGCTAACTTCGTAACTAAAGTCAACATGGCCGGGAGTATCAATTAAATTAAGTGTGTATTCTTCGCCTTTATAAACATAATCTATCTGTATGGCATGGCTCTTAATGGTGATGCCTTTTTCACGTTCCAGGTCCATATCATCGAGTACCTGGTTCATCATATCTCGTTCGCCAATAGTGTGGGTATATTCTAATAAACGGTCGGCCAATGTACTCTTTCCGTGATCTATATGCGCTATTATGCAAAAATTCCTGATATGCTTCATAAGCGGCAAAGATAATCATTGAATAACCTTAGTTTGCATAAATCGTTTTAACTTCGAAGCATAATTTTATTGCATCAGGTCAAGTGCCCTTTATTATTAAATTACTGTTGCAATTCCAATTATCTATATTAAACCTAATAAGTCCATGGATCAGTTTCTTGAAATTGCTTTTCATTTAATGCCTTATTTGCATCTGCTGGCGTTAGTTGCGTTTATTTTAAAAATAGTCATTGTTTTCAGGAGCAAGGGCTTCGACATGGCTGCAGTTTTCCTTAGTCTCTTCCGCATATACAGCATTACCGACCTGAATATGACAAGCAACAGCAACCGCATTTATTTTATGAAAATAAATAATTATCTTAACTATTTCATTTATGCATGGGCCTTAATAACACTTATTATCTTCATTGTTTTTCAGCGGGCTTACTAATAATCCCATCATAAATGCCGGTGACCCTTTTCCCGATAGTCTGGTAACTGTAAATATTCTCCGCATTATCAGCAATAGCAGTTTTATTATAATTATTGAAGTTTGTATAAAGTTGCTGCATGGCATTGTTCAGTGCATCTTCATCCTCATTACTGATAAGTATGCCATTGGAATCATTGATCATTTCTGGTATCCCTCCAACATCCGTACTTATTACGGGCAGCCCACAGCATAAGGCTTCAATAATTACGCAGGGCAAATTTTCATACCGACTAAACATAACCATTGCATGGCATTGCTGTAATATTGCCGCAACTGTTTCGTAAGATTTAAGGCCTGTAAATAAAATATTGTTTTCATTAATACCAATAGAAGCTGCATATGCAATAAGTGGCTCCGGATGTTCACCTACTACTATTAATCTGGCCTTTGGGTAAAGGTGGGATATTTTTAAAAATGCCCTTAAAATACCTTCGGGATTTTTCTGATACTTCAGCGTGGAAACATGTACAAAAGTAAAATCAGTTTCATGCGTGGCTTTAGAAGAATCATTATTAAAAAAATTGGTATCGGCTACATTTGGTATTACTGTAAAATCAACCGCAGCCACCATTTGCTGAACCGCCTCACCAAGGTTTTTACTTACAGGTAAAAATGCCGAAGCATTTTCAATTATTTTCCTTGTTACATATTTAAAAAGAAAATTACGTTTTGGATAAGCATCCACGGCAGTATTATTGTAAATAGCCCAATGTTCTGTAACCACGTAAGGTAAGCCGTACCTGCTTTTCAGCCACCATGCAAGTATGCCCGCTTTAATGGGCACATGCACATGAACAATATCCGGCTTGCCGCACACAGCAATATAATTCCGCAACTGTTGTTGAAAAAGCCTGATATATTTTATCAAAGAAAACAGCTTGCCGATTAAAGGAAGCCTGTATAATTTATAAATGATAATGGTTTCAGAAAGATTGCCTTGCTGGTTTTTAGAAATTTCAACTGACTGCTTTAATTCATTGTTCGTGTCGGGCTCAAGATGTATTACATCTACCCTGCAAAACAACG
>JANXWM010000182.1 GCA_025351145.1 Chitinophagaceae bacterium | reverse complement strand
AGCGCAAAGCCATTAACCTTGAGCAGATAAAATATGTGGTACTCGATGAAGCAGATGAAATGCTGAATATGGGTTTCCAGGACGATATTGAGTTTATACTTCAGAATACACCAAAGCGCGAAAGCACCTGGTTATTCAGCGCAACAATGCCTGTAGAAATTCGCAGGGTGAGCAAGAAGTACATGAAAGAGCCTATAGAAATTACGGTAGGAAAAGCAAACACCGCCAATAAAAATATAGATCACCAGTATTATGTAGCTGCAGCGCACCAGCGTTATGAAGTATTGAAAAGGTTGATTGATTTTAATCCCGGTATCTACGGCATCATTTTTACACGTACCAAAATTGATGCGCAGAATATTTCAGAAAAATTGACCCGCGAAGGTTACGATATTGATGCATTACACGGCGATCTTACGCAGCAGCAGCGCGATAAAGTAATGGGCCAGTTCCGCGATAAAAGTCTGCAGTTATTAATTGCAACCGATGTGGCCGCCCGTGGTATAGATGTAGTGGGAATAACCCATGTAATCAATTACGAACTGCCCGATGATATGGAAGTTTACACGCACCGCAGTGGCAGAACAGGCCGTGCAGGCAATCTTGGCATTTGCATGAGCATCGTACACAGCCGTGAGGTTGGGAGGTTGAAGCAGATAGAAAGAATGGTGCAGTCGCAATTTCATAAACTGGAAATACCGAGTGGTAAAGATGTTTGCCGCAAACAGTTCTTTGGGTTCATGGAAAAATTATTACAGCAGGATATCAGTCATGGTGATTATGAAACCTACTTACCCATGCTGGCAGAAAAGTTTGCAGGTGTTACCAAAGAAGAAGTGCTGCAAAGGGTTGCTGCTACTGAGTTTGACAGGTTTTTAAAATATTACGAGAACGCAGGTGATCTTAATTTACGCGAAGTAAGCCGCGACAGAAGAGAAAGGTTTGACCCAAGGGATAATAGCCGTGGCGGTGGAGAAAGAACCATGGACAGGGGCAGAGAAAGAACTTTCCGCGATGGCCCGGAAAAATCATTCAACAGAGATGGCGGCGGAAATTACACAAGGCTTTTTATAAACATGGGTACTAAAGATGGTTTTTATAAAGCCAGCTTTTTACAATTCGTTCTCGATATGAGCGACCTGCGTAAAGAAGTGCTTGGTAAAATTGATATGAAGGAAATGAACAGTTGGGTAGAAGTAGAAAGTGGCGCCGCAAATCAAATGATTAAAGCATTGGATGGTAAAAACTTTAAAGGCAGAAGGATAAGGATGAATGATGCGAATAGCAGATAAGAAAGTTTGTAGTTTTCAGTTCGTGGTTGAAGTTTTTTGAGCCAGGCTGCATTGCTACTATGAGGCTTTCGTTGCGTCGCACTCTTGTACTGTAACAAACAATGCAGCAACAGCTCATTCAACTTCCGAACGTACAAGTGAGTGACACAACAGACGATCACCAAAGGACCGAACGATTGTTACATATGAAAATTTAATACTTATAATATACCACTTATCACTAATTAAAAAATGGAGCAGACAATCACACAAACCAAACCAATCGAGGAAGTATTACAAAAACGTCCTCTCATCATTAGCGGGCCATGCAGTGCAGAAACCGAAGAACAGGTAATGCAAACCGCAGTACGTTTAGCCGCAACCGGCAAAGTAGATGTAATGCGTGCAGGCATATGGAAACCACGTACACGTCCCGGAAGTTTTGAGGGCATTGGTACTAAAGGCTTACCCTGGTTGCAGCAGGCAAGAAAAGTTACGGGCATTCCCGTGGCAGTAGAAGTTGCTACTTCTAAACAGGCCGAAGACGCATTGCATTTTGGTGTTGATGTGTTGTGGATTGGTGCCCGTACCACCGTAAACCCTTTCAGCGTGCAGGATGTAGCCGATGCGCTTCGCGGTGTGGATGTTCCTGTGCTGATAAAAAATCCGATCAATCCCGATATTGAATTGTGGATTGGTGCAGCAGAGCGTGTGGCAAAAGCCGGCATTAAAACCATTGGATTAATACACCGTGGATTCAGTTCTTACGGCAATACCGAATACCGCAATGCGCCCATGTGGCACCTTGCAATTGAAATGAAACGCCGCTACCCTGAGATGATGATGATCAATGATCCATCACATATTTGTGGCCGCAGAGATATTTTACAGGATGTTGCGCAAACCGCTATGGACCTGGATTTCGATGGCCTTATCATTGAAAGCCATATTGATCCCGACATGGCATGGAGCGATGCAAAACAACAGATCACACCAGAACGTTTGGGCGAAATGCTTGATGCCATCCGCTGGAGAAAAGAAGATACTGCATCCGAAGAATATCATGCAAACCTCGAAAAACTGCGCCAGCAGATCAACCATCTCGATGATGAACTGATGCAGATCATTGGTCAGCGTATGAAAGCTGCAGAAAAAATTGGTCAGTACAAGAAAGAAAATAATATCACCATTTTACAAACCAACCGCTGGAACGAAATTCTGGACAGGGCATTTAAAAGTGGCGAGAAACTTGGCTTAAGCAAAGAGTTCATCACAAAGTATTTCGATGCAATGCACATGGAAAGCATCAATCATCAGAATAGGATTATGAATTCGTAGTTAATGTGCAGATGTGCTGATATGCGGATGTGCAAATGAAATGCAGTGAAGAAAGATGTTGAGCCAGGCAGATAAATTTCTATTAAGCATCCGTTGCGTCGCACTCTTGTACGTTCAGATTATATATTGAACATTTCCAATTCAGTCCTGTTGTATTTTTTGCAGCAGGACTGAATTATTTTTCATCAATTTTTTCTCAGCGCCCTTGCGCATCTGCGGTAAAAATGAAGAAGATAAAATTAGATTTCAGTACCAGTTCAACAGAATATTTTTTTGATGCAAGTTTCGATCATCTCGAAAAAATTACATCGAAAGATAATACTGTGCTCATCACTGATGAAAACATACTGAGCAAAAATAAAAGCAAATTCAAAGGCTGGAAAACGATTGTATTAAAACCCGGCGAAGCGTTTAAAACACAAGCTGCAGTTGATTCTATCATTGAGAAGCTTATTGGTTTTGGTGCCGACAGAAAAACTTTTCTTGTGGGTATTGGCGGTGGGGTGGTTACAGATATTACCGGCTATGCAGCCAGCATTTATATGCGTGGAATAAAGTTTGGGTTTGTACCAACTTCCATTCTCGCCATGGTGGATGCTTCTATTGGTGGCAAGAACGGTATTGATGTTGGGTTGTATAAAAATATGGTCGGCTTAATTCGACAGCCTTCATTTTTATTGTATAATTATAGTTTATTAAAATCGTTGCCAAAAGAAGAATGGGTAAATGGCTTTGCAGAGATCATAAAACATGCGAGTATAAAAGATGCTGCCATGTTTAAGCTGCTCGAAGAAAATAAACTGAGCACTTTTCAAAAAGATAAAGTGTTACTCAATAAACTTATTCAGCGCAATGCAATGCTTAAAAGCAAAGTAGTGCAGCAGGATGAATTTGAACAGGGCGATAGAAAGCTGCTGAACTTTGGTCACACGTTCGGCCATGCAATTGAAAACAGTTATCAGTTGCCGCACGGTCATGCGATATCCATTGGAATGGTAGTAGCTTCTGTTATTTCTGAAGCATATAAGAAGTTTAAAGATACAGGCAGACTTACTGCTCTAATAAAACAATACGGGCTTCCTGTTTATCATTCATTCGATGCAGAGAAAGTATTGGCCATAATGCAGTCTGATAAAAAGAAAGTAAAAGATATTATTCATTATGTTTTGTTGGAGAAGATAGGAAAAGGCGTTGTACACGCTTTGAATGTGAGTGAGATTGAAGCGATTGTAAAGCAGCTTGCTAAAGCCAATTAATAATCCAACCGTACAAGAGTCCGCCTGAGGCGGAAGAAAAGTTCAATAGAATTAC
>JANXWM010000172.1 GCA_025351145.1 Chitinophagaceae bacterium | reverse complement strand
TTGTAAGTTCTGATTAAGAATCATCTTTGGCTTCCGGTGTATTTTGCTGCCATATCATCCAACCGTACAAGAGTGCGACGCAAGAAAAGTTCAATACTTATTTTACTGCCCGGCTCCTGAAAAATTTCCTCATCTGCACATTTGCACATCCACAAATCCGCACATCAGATATTTCCTTTCTTCAACTCTTCTACTGCAAAATCTGCAGCGCGTGCAGTAAGCGCCATGTAAGTTAACGATGGGTTTTGGCATGCACTGCTCGTCATGGCAGCACCATCTGTAACAAAAACATTCTTTGCATCCCAAACCTGGTTATTTGCGTTTAGCACAGATGTTTTAGAATCGTTACCCATTCGTGCCGTGCCCATTTCGTGAATACCGTGACCGATTGCATGACCCTGATCGTAAGTGATTACATTTTTTACGCCGCTTGCTTCGAACATTGCCTTAAGCTCGGAAATAATATCCTTCCGCATTTTCATTTCATTGTCGCGGATAATTGCATCCATTGCCAAAACAGGTAAACCCCATTTGTCTTTTTTCTCTTTATCGAGCGAAATTTTATTTTCATGATAAGGCAGAATTTCGCCAAAGCCTGTGGCGCCAATCGTCCAACCGCCGGGTTCTGTAAGCGCTTCCTTAAAATCTGCACCCACGCTTAGTTCTGCTATATCGTGGTTCCAGTTGCCACGGCTTGCGCTACCTTGGTAACCAAAGCCTCTGAGATAATCACGTTTATCGCCTTGCAGATTGGCGAAGCGTGGAATATAAAAGCCATTGGCTCGGCGGCCATAATAATATTTGTCTTCGTAGCCTTCAACTGTTCCCGAAGCACCGAGATTGTAGTGGTGATCCATGATGTTGTGGCCAAGTTCTCCGCTGCTGCTTCCCAAGCCATCGGGCCATACATCTGTTCCAGAATTCATGAGTACCCATGCGCTGTTAAGTGCAGATGCATTTAAGAAAACAATCTTTGAAAAGAACTCATAAGTCTTGTTTGTTTCTGCATCAAGTATTTCAACGCCTTTAGCTTTTTGCGTGTCTTTATCGTAAATAATTTTTGTGACAATGCTCCATGGGCGAACGGTTAAATTACCCGTTGCCAATGCAGCCGGCAAAGTGGAAGATTGCGTACTGAAATAGCCACCGAATGGGCAACCTTCCCAGCAACGGTTACGGAACTGGCATTGCGTTCTTCCGGGTATTGCCTGCGTAAGATTGGCAACCCGGCCAATGATCAGGTGCCGTTGGTTTTTATATAAATCTTTTATTCTTGCTGAAACATCTTTCTCTACACAGTTTAAATCCATCGGTGGCAGAAAATGGCCATCTGGCAAATGCGCCAAACCTTCGGCGGAGCCGCTGATACCGGCAAATTTTTCTACATGATCGTACCATTTAGCCATGTCTTTGTAGCGTATAGGCCAATCGATTGCAATTCCATCTTTGGCATTGGCTTCAAAGTCGAGATCACTCCATCGGTAACTTTGCCTGCCCCACAAAACAGAACGTCCGCCCATTTGGTATGCTCGCCACCAGGTGAAAGGTTTTACTTCTACATACGGGCTATCTACCTCGTTGGTCCAGTATTGCATGATGGGTTCAAAAGCTGCCCAACCGCGGTGTATTACCGGATAGTTTTTCTTTTGCTCAGCTGTGGTTTTTCCGCGATGTTCAAATTGCCAGGGATCGTTGTTGGCGGTTTTATAATCTTTTACATGCTCAAGAGGCCTGCCGCGTTCGAGCATTAAAACTTTTAAACCCTTCTCGGTAAGTTCTTTTGCAGCCCAGCCGCCACTGATTCCGGAACCAATTACGATGGCATCGTAGGTGTTTTGCGCAACTGCTTTGTTATTGACGTTGAGTGTATCGCCGGGCATGTTTTCTTTATTTTTTGTTTGTCAACTTTTGATTATTTATTCAGCATTCGTTGTGTCACTCACTTGTACGTTCTGATTAAGAATCATCTTTGGCTTTGGCTGTTATTTGCTGCTTCCTGATCTAACCGTACAAGAGTGCGACGCAATGAAAGCTTAATCTTATTCTTCAGTTTGGTTCATAACATTTTCTTTCTTACCCCCCTTTAGGGGTTGGGGACTAAATATTTCCTTTCTTCAATTCTTCCACCGCATGGTTTGCCGCTCTTGCTGTGAACGCCATAAATGTAAGCGATGGATTTTGTGTACCCGTTGAAACCATACTGGCGCCATCTGTTACAAAAACATTTTTACAATTATGAAACGCGTTGAATTTATCAAGCAAAGATGTTTTAGGATCGGCGCCCATTCTGCAACCACCCATTTCGTGTATATCCAGTCCCGGCGCCTGTTTGCTATCGTTCTGGCTAATGTTTGTACAGCCTGCCTTTTCGAGCATTTCTTTTCCTTGTTCATGAAAATCTTTCAACACTTTTTCATCATTATCATCATACCCAACTGAAGTAACAAGCAATGGAATTCCCCAGTCATCTTTTTTATCTGTGCTTAACCTTACATGATTTGTTTCTTTTGGGATAGTTTCTCCCTGCATCATCATAAAAACGCCCCAGCCACCGGCCTCAGTAAGTGCATCTTTAAATTCACCACCAAGTTCAGGTTTATCACCTGTTGGGTATGCATTACCACGACCTGCACTAAAATGAACCATGTAACCACGCATGAAATCCATTTCCTGTTTGTGCACATTTCTAAAGTTTGGAAGCATGGCACCCGTTGGCTTACGGCCATAATAATATTTATCCAAATAACCGTCTATGCTTGCATTGAGTGTGCCACGGTAATTATGAAAACAGATATATTTTCCTAATAAGCCATTATCATTTCCAAAACCATTTGGAAAGCGGGAAGATGTTGAGTTGAGTAAAATAAGATTTGAATTCAAACACGCCGCATTTACAAAAATGATCTTTGCGAAATATTCCGTTGCTTCTTTTGTATGTGCATCAATCACACGCACACCAACTGCTTTACCTTTCTTATCGTCATAAATAATTGAATGAACAACAGAGTCTGGCCGCAATGTTAAGTTACCGGTTTTTTCAGCCCATGGCAATGTGGAAGCATTGGAACTAAAGTAGCCGCCGTAAGGGCAACCTCTTTCGCATAAAGTTCTTGCCTGGCATTGATTGCGCCCCTGGTCAAGATGTATTTGATTGGGTTTTGTTAAGTGCGCACAACGGCCAATAATTGCTGTGCGGTCTTTATAACTTGAGTTGATCTTTTGTACCATATCTTTTTCAACGCAATTCAATTCCCATGGCGGAAGAAATTCACCATCGGGCATGGTATCCAAACCATCTTTGTTGCCACTAATGCCTGCAAACAATTCAGCATGCGAATACCACGGAGCCATTTCATCATAGCTTACCGGCCAGGGCACTGCATAACCATCTCTTGCCGGACCTTCAAAATCATATTTGCTCCAGCGTTGGGTAGCTCTGGCCCATAACAAAGATTTGCCACCAACCTGGTAACCACGAATCCAGTCGAAAGGTTTTTCCTGAACGTATGGATGCTCATTATCTTTTACAAAAAAATGTTGCGATGCTTCGCTGTATGCGTAACATCTGGAAAGTATTGGATTCTCTTCACCAACTTTTGTTGGTATCTGGCCACGATGCGAAAAGTCCCACGGATTTTTTGTTGCGGTTGGATAATCTTTTATATGCACCACATTTTTGCCACGCTCTAATACCAGCGTTTTTAAACCATGTTCGCACAATTCTTTTGCAGCCCAGCCACCGCTAATTCCGCTGCCCACAACAATTGCATCGAAAGTATTTTTAGCAACACCTCCTGAATTAATATTTGCTTTTAAAGTATCGCCTGGCATGTTTTAATTTCTTATGTATAATTTTTATTTTGTTACCAGCTTTTGTTCTTTACTCATCTTCGTTGTGTCACTCACTTGTACGTTCTATTCAATATTAAACTGAACGTTGAAGAGTGCGACGGAACAAAGGCTTAATCTTCATTCAAATGTTTGGCTCATACTTCAACTTCGCTCAGTATTTTTCTTTCAAAGTCCCTTTAGGGATTTAGGGCAAATTCCCTTTCCTCATTTCTTCTACCGCATGGTTTACTGCCCTTGCTGTTAACGTCATGTACAAAATGCTTGGACTTTGATTGCCGGTACTCGTCATACAGGCTCCATCGGTTACAAAAACATTTTTGCAATGATGGAGCGCATTCCATTTATCAAGCATGGATGTTTTAGGATCTGCGCCCATTCTGCATCCGCCCATTTCGTGTATGTCAAGACCAGGAGCTTGTTTGCTATCCCAATGTTCGATATTTTTTACACCAGCTTTTGTAAGCATCTCTTCTGTCTGTACAAAAAAGTCGTTCAATAGTTTTTCGTCGTTATCATCATAACCAACAGAAGTTATTAGTAACGGAATTCCCCATTGATCTTTCTGATCTTTACTTAACCGAACATGATTTTCTTCTCGCGGAATTGTTTCGCCTTGCAGGTATGCATACACATGCCATTGACCGGGCTCTGTCATTGCTTCTTTATACACAGCGCCAATTTGTTCGGGGCAACGATCTCCATCATGCCTGTCTCTGTAAGCACCCATGTATGTAGTGTAACCTCCAACAAAATCTGTGTCTATTTTATGAAGGTTGCGATAGTTTGCAACAATAGCATCTGTTGGGTTACGGCCATACACATACTTATCTTCAAAGCCTTCCATAAGGCCATTCATCCAGCCGCGATAATTGTGATGACAAACATATTTGCCTAAGATGCCGCTATCATTTCCCAAGCCATTTGGAAAACGATTTGATGTTGAATTTAACAATATTAAATTGCTGTTCAAAGTAGAACCGTTTACAAAAATTATTTTAGCAAAGAACTCTGTTGTTTTTTTTGTTTCGGCATCTATAACCCTTACGCCGCTTGCCTTTTGCGTTTGTTCATCGTAAATGATTGAATGCACAACAGAAAACGGTCGTATTGTTAAGTTACCTGTTTTTGCAGCCCATGGAAGCGTTGATGAATTAGAACTAAAGTATCCACCAAAGGGGCAACCACGCATACATAAATTTCTTGACTGGCATTTACCTCTATTCTGATCAAGATGTATTTGATTGGGCTGCGTTAAATGCGCCCATCTTGCATGAACGAGATAACGATCACCATATTCTTTCAAAAAACTTTCTTTCAAATGTTGCTCAACGCAATTCAATTCAAACGGTGGAAGAAACTCACCATCAGGCATTGCTTCCAAACCATCTTTATTACCACAAACGCCGATAAATTTTTCTACGTGGGAATACCAGGGCGCAACATCTGCATAACGGATCGGCCAATCCCAACCATAATTGAATCGTTGCGGACCTGTAAATTCAAAATCGCTCCAGCGCTGTGTGCACCTTCCCCATGTTAATGATTTGCCACCCACCTGGTAACCGCGAATCCAGTCGAAAGGTTTTTCCTGCACATACGGATGATCTTTATCATTGACAAAAAAATGCTGATCATCTTCTCCGTAACCCGCAGCTTTTGCAATCAGTGTATTTTCGTTTGCTGTTTCTCTTGTAATTCTTCCGCGATGCGGTAATTCCCAAGGCGCTTTGGTAGCAGTTGGATAATCTTTAATATGCTCAACAGGCCTGCCTCTTTCCAACACCAATGTTTTTAACCCTTTTTCACACAATTCTTTTGCAGCCCAGCCACCACTTATGCCTGAGCCAATAACAATTGCATCGTAGGTATTCTTTTCAGCGCCTCTTGCATTGATATTTACTTTTAAAGAATCGCCCGGCATTGGTAGTGAATTTTAAAACGGTGCCCTATTTTTTTGAACCCGGCAGTTGAAACTTTTCTGATCATTCGTTGCGTCGCACTCTTGTACGTTCAGATCAATAATGTACAGAAAGTACAAGAGTGCGACGCAAGTGTAGCCAAATTCTTATTCTGGCTTCTGGCTCAAAATATTTCTTGTATTACCTGGTAATCTAAATATTTCCTTTTTTTAGTTCATCAACCGCATGGTCTACAGCACGTGCAGTAAAAGCCATATATGTTAATGACGGGTTTTGGCACGCGGCAGATGTCATAAAAGAGCCATCTGTTACAAAAACATTTTGTGCATCCCAAACCTGGTTAAATTTATTAAGCACCGATGTTTTTGGATCTGCGCCCATACGTGCCGTACCCATTTCGTGTATACCACGACCGAGATATGGATTGGTATCACTGCCTTTTACATTTTTTGCGCCCATTGCTTCGAGCATTTCTTTGCCGTCTTCGAGCATGTCTTTACGCATCTTTAATTCATTATCTTTCAATTCTGCATCGAAAGAAAGTATGTTAAGGCCCCACTTATCGGTTTTGGTTTTATCAAGTGTGATCTTGTTTTCGTGATAGGGCAATGTTTCGCCAAAGCCGCCCATGCCAAGCGTCCATCCACCAGGTTCGGTAAGGGCTTCTTTGTATTCGCTGCCAATACTGTATTCTGAAACATCGTGGTTCCAACCCTGGCGGCTGGCGCTGCCCTGGTAACCAAAGCCACGCAGGTAATCTCTTTTATCGCCAAAGAAATTACGGTAGCGTGGAATATAAAAACCATTGGCGCGGCGGCCAAAATAGTACTTGTCTTCATAACCATCAATCGTTCCGCTTACACCTACATTTAAGTGATGATCCATTACATTATGCCCAAGTTCACCACTGCTGCTGCCGAGGCCATCGGGCCATATATCGGTTGCAGAATTCATCATGATCCATGTTGAATTGAACGTAGATGCATTTAGGAAAATAACCTTGGCCTTATATACATAAGTTTTGTTGGTTTCGCCATCCAGTATTTCTACGCCTGTTGCTTTTTTTGTGTCTTTATCGTAAAGGATTTTTGTAACAATACTCCAGGGGCGAACAGTGAGATTGCCTGTTTTCATTGCCGCAGGTAAGGTTGCAGATTGTGTGCTGAAATAACCGCCAAACGGGCAACCCAACCAACACTTATTTCTAAACTGGCATTGCTGCCTGTCGGCGTGTGGGGCGGTAATATGTGCGGTACGGCCAATAATCATTTTACGGATGCCTTTGTAATGTTCTTTTAAACGTACTGCCACATCTTTCTCAACACAGTTCATATCCATTGGTGGCAGAAACTGTCCATCGGGTAATTCGGGCAAACCTTCTTTAGAGCCACTTACACCTGCAAAACTTTCTACATAATCGTACCATTTTGCCAACTCATTATAGCGAACAGGCCAGTCAATGGCGATTCCGTCCCTTGCATTTTCCTCAAAATACATGTCGCTTAAACGATAGCTTTGGCGGCCCCATAAAAGTGAACGGCCACCTACGTGGTAACCCCTGAACCAATCGAATCTTTTTACTTCGGTGTAAGGAGAATCTTTATCGCTTGCCCACCAGCTAAGATTTATTTCGTTAAGCGGATAATCCCTGTTTAATTTAGGATAATCGTTAATCATTGCCTGTGTCTTTTTTCCATGATGCGGATAATCCCAGGCTTCTTTATTTGCTTCGGTATAATCCTTTATATGCTCAATGTTCATCCCTCTTTCGAGCATAATGGTTTTTAAACCTTTTTCGCAAAGTTCTTTTGCGGCCCAGCCACCACTGATGCCGGAACCAATTACGATTGCATCATACACATTGTCTGCCATGGTTTTTTAGTTTATTAGTTAGATTATTTTTTTGAAATGAGCATTTGTTCGCTATATATCTTCTGTTGCGTCGCACTGCACTCTTGTGCGGTTAGATTTTTACTGAACTGCGGGCTGCCTGTTTAAGCCCTTTGCAAAAAAGCGGGCAAGCATTGTGTGCAGCCCACAGCTGAAAGTAATTCTGTGGTACAAGCGTGCGACGCAAGGATGTTTAACAGAATTAC
>JANXWM010000165.1 GCA_025351145.1 Chitinophagaceae bacterium | reverse complement strand
AGATCAGTAAGGAATACTGTAACGGTATTTAAGAACGGAGTAGGTTTTGATTCCAAAAAATTATTTGAATCAGTGAAAGGTAAAGTAGGATTATACTGATCATAAAAATTATGGGAGAAGAAAAATCAGGAAGCGGTATCAATTGAAGAACAGCAAACAACAGATCTCCCGCAGGACACAGCGGACAAACCACAAGCTAAAGGAATGGAAACCCATGCCACCGTCTCCACAAATTTGTACTGCACTTCAATACCAAAACAGTATATTAGAGTACCAAAACATCCACATGCCCGCTAAAATGGGCTCTTTGCTTTATTCGCCATCTTGATCCGTTGAAAAATGAGATCATAAACTGTTTCCCATGGAAGCAGGGATTTTTTTATTTGAACTGTTTATTTTATGGAACAACTTACCCTTGGGATAGGAACCCGTTTACAACACACGCTGCATGGTCCCGGTGTGATCATTGGTGTCCGGTATGCCACTTACCTCATTTCTTTTATCCACCATGGCATTAAAGAAATTGATAAAACCGACAGTAACCTCGATGAGATCATCCCGGAAAATGTAACAGCTGAAGTAGAAACGGTTTCGGAAGTGGAAAAATCACTGTTAAAGATCCTGCGGCAATGGAGCGATGTAACCGAAATCGTTCCCATCGGCGACAAGTGGCATGGAGGTACGATGTCATTACAAACCGCTGACAAATCGCTGAAGCCAAAAGAAATTCCCATCGATGATTTTTTTCACAAGATCGTAATGCTGCGCGACCGTTTGCGGGTGCTGGAACAAAACATCAACAGCCATAAAAAACTGACCGATGAGGAAAAAGTGAACATACAGCAGTATATTACAAGATGCTATGGCTCGCTCACCACATTCAATGTGTTGTTTAAAAATAAAGAACATTGGTTTGTGGGGGATAAATCAGGGAAGGAAGACTGATCGCTGATAAATATGTAACTGGCAATATGCAAAACAGTCTGTAAATGGCAAACTCCTTTTACTTTCCAAAATGTTTATTACTTATTACCCATTGCAGTTTATGACTAGCCGTTTATTATTTCTCCATTTTATCCGTCATCTTATTCATCATTTTTATCCTGTTATCGTAAAGGTTAAATTACTGAAGCTGCCTTTTCTATTTTTAGTTCTTTCCACCGCCGTGGGTATTCCTGTCAACACCCAAAAGCCACCCCAACCACCCGTGGGCGCCGCCCCCTGGACAAGGCAGAGGAGTTTTGAATAAGGTGTATACTTTAAGTTTATGAGATGTAACACCCCGGTGGCGAAACTTTTCAAACAGAGACATTGCCGGATATAAGCTGTTACATATTTATTTAAATGCCGCGGCAACCATTTTTTTATGTGGTACGATTTAAATTAGTATAGTAACTTTAAGACTTAAATATTACCAAATTGTCTCATTTTGTCAGGCAGTAACACGCTTGAGCATATTATCCGGGGTTGCATAAAAGCAAACAGGGATAGCCAAAAACAGTTGTATATGCTGTACTACGGTTTCTCCATGGGTATTTGTATACGGTATAGCGCCCATCACACGGAGGCAGAGGAAATAGTAAATGACGGATTTTTAAAGATTTTTCATAAGATAGAAACATTTAGGCCAAGTTATAAAAGTTATGAAGCCTCTTTTGTTGGTTGGATAAAGAAGATATTTATTTATACAGCTATAGATCATTACAGAAAAAATAATAAATCGATAACAATACCTATACTTGATGACAGACACCTGGAAATCATTGAAAATTCAGCCAGCCCGGTAGATAAAATGTCTTACAATGAAATAATAGCGCTTGTACAGAAACTATCACCTGCCTACCGAACAGTTTTTAATTTATATGTACTGGATGGTTATACACATGAGGAAATTTCAAAACAGCTGAATATTTCTGTGGGTACTTCTAAATCAAATCTTGCTAAAGCCAGAATAAACATTAAAAAAATACTTCAGCTAACAAATGTTAAACTGTATGAGCGACGAAGAGCAATATAAATATATAGAAGATAAGATAATAGAGGCGGCAAATGCATCTGACCATGCATTTAATGAAGCAGCATGGAAAAAAATGGAGGCGATGCTGGATCAAAAGAAAGACAAACGCAGGCCTTTTTTCTGGATCTTCAGTGCGCTTATATTGGGTGTATTGCTTTGGGGCGCCGGAATTATTTATCAGGCGATTAATAAAAATGATCAATCAGGAAATACAGCTAAACAAATTGCAGATAAAAACACGGATAAGCAAATACCGCCTTTGTTAAGTAGCGCCGATGATGTGACAACATTGCCACAAACGGCTTCGCCGGAAAAAAATACAAATAATACTAATACTGCCGAAGATAATTACAATGCGGCTAATAAAATTATTTACAAAAACAAAGACAGGTTTGCCCTGAAGATTACTGCGCCGGAGCTGGAAAATGATCAGAATAGAAGTCAAAATAAAACAGAGCAGGACATTGATACTTATGTATTAGGTACCCAAAAAACAATACCTCATTACAATGAAACCGGCATCACTAAACCTGAAACGGTTAATAAGCCTGACACGGCCCTTAAAAAAATCGACGCCGTAGCAAAAACCGAAGGCAAAAAAGAAAAAAAGAAAAAAAGTAATGCGGGTTTTTATGTATTTGCCGCTGGAGGCATGGAAGCAAATGCTACCAGATTATTAACGGTTAAAAACAGCAGTATTACGCCTGTATATGGAGTTGGTTTGGGTTACCAGTTTAACAGGCGACTGAGTGTGCAAACCGGATTTTATGCCGATGCAAAAAAATACATAGCCGGCCCCAATGATTATACTGCAAAAGCAGGATCTTATTTATCTACCGTAAAAATTATAAAAGTAGATGCCAACTGTATGGTATACCAGGTGCCGGTTGCTGTACAATATAACTGGCTTATCAGGCCTAAAGCAAATTATTATGCAGCTGTTGGTGTATCCAGCTATATCATGAAAACGGAAAAATATAATTACACTTTTGAAAGAAATAATATACAGTATAGTTATCCTTATGCTTATACAAAGAACAGCCATCTGTTTGCATCCTTACAGTTATCGCTTGGCGTGGAAAAACAAATAGGGCATAAATTACTTATACAGGCCCGGCCTGTTGTTGCTATACCTTTGCAGGGTGTTGGTGATGGCCGTGTAAAAATATTCACCACCGGTTTACATGTGGGGCTTAAATATTTTCCGTTTAAGCAGTAAAATCACAGGCAACCTTTCTCAAAAAAATTGCGTTCTCATTTAAAATACTATTAATGAA
>JANXWM010000144.1 GCA_025351145.1 Chitinophagaceae bacterium | reverse complement strand
TTTGCGCATGGCGGCCAGGCCATTGTCAACAGCGGTATATTGACCCTCACCCAAAGCAGCGTCAACCACGGATTCTATGTTGTGGGCTATACCGGCAAAGGCGGCGGCATTTACAATGCCGGCACCCTGACACTGATTAACAGCGACGTGAGCCAGATTGAACTTCAAGATGGCAGGGGCGGCGGGATTTACAATGACCAGGGCAGCGTGACCATCAGCAACAGTACGTTCTGGTGCTTCTGGTCACGGAAATATTCCGCGATGGTCAATCCGCTCAAAGCCACGCGGGCCCTTGCTCCGGGTGGTTCATTCATTTGTCCGAACACGAAGGTGGCCTTTGATTCCTTCAGGTCTTCCATATTCACCGAACTCAGGTCCCATCCACCTTCTTCCATACTATGTTTGAACTTATCGCCGTAATTCATGATGCCTGCTTCGATCATTTCCCTCATCAGGTCATTTCCTTCCCTTGTGCGCTCACCTACACCTGCAAATACGGAAACACCACTGTATGATTTTGCAATATTGTTGATGAGTTCTTGTATCAATACTGTTTTGCCCACACCGGCGCCACCAAACAAACCGATCTTACCGCCTTTTGCATAAGGTTCGATAAGGTCAATTACTTTAATCCCGGTATACAGGATCTCATTGGCCGTGCTCAGGTCTTCGAATAATGGCGGCTTGGCGTGAATGGGGCGGCCACCTTCTTTACTAACCTGGGGCAAACCATCAATGGCATCGCCGGTTACATTGAATAAACGGCCATAAATCGCTTCGCCAGTTGGCATTGCGATGGCAATTCCTGTATCTATCACTTCCATACCACGCATAAGTCCTTCAGTTCCGTCCATTGCAATGGTACGAACACTGTCTTCACCAAGATGTTGCTGTACTTCAAGCACTAATTTATCACCATTATCCCTTCTCAGTTCCAGCGCGTTATAAATTTCTGGCAGATTGCCATCATGAAATTGCACGTCAACCACCGCGCCAATGATTTGTTTGATTTTACCTTTAGCAACCATATATAGAAAGGTTTAAAATTTGCGGCAAAGGTAAGGGAACAGCGTTATAAATGTTTTTAAGTTGGCAGTTTGTAATTATTTTTTTTTAGCCCTGCTTTTGAGGCCTGATTGAGCTTTTCTTGCCCCCGAAGATTCGGGGGCACTCTTGTACGTTTAGAAGTTTATTGAACTTTAGTTCAACAGTTTCACAAGCTCCAAACGTTCACGAGCTACCTGTTTCTAATAACCCGGGAACTTGCGAACAAGTAAACTTTGCTGCTTTACATTCCAAAGTACAAGAGTGCGACGCAACAGTCGATGCCATGAAATACTTAAGCCAGGTACCAAAAAATCTCCCCGTCCTTATTTTACACCAGAAGTTTCCTTTATAAAATCTGCAATATCTTTTTTACACACCACAGCTTCTTTGGGATTGATATACATCATGTGCCCTGCCTCATAATATTTGAAGATAATATTTTGCTTTAATTGTTTTGCAAGGCCCATATGCGTAACATCGTACTCCGTTGCAAAGAAGGCGCAGGCAAGGTCGAAATAACCATTGAGGGATAAAACTTTTAGGCTGGGGTTATGGCTCATGCTTTGTGCAAGATCGGCGGCAGTATTTGGCATTGCACCAGCTTCGGTTATATTGTGTTTCCAATCCCAGTCGAAGCCTTCCAGGCTGTATGCACTTGTTTTGTAAGAATAATTTTTATCCATTTTCAGGTCACCATAATAGTAGTTCATAAAAACGGCGGTGAATGCGGTGCTGATGGCATCGCCTTGAGGGTCGGTTTGCGCAAATTCGCCCAGCAGGTCCTGAGAAATACCTGTGTATCTTGTATCGATTCGGCCAACCACTTTATGCTCATCGCGCAGCAACTCCTGTAAAAACTGTACTTCCTTTACCCGCATGTTTGCTTTGATTAAATAGTCTTTGCTAAGGCCTGTATAGTAAGACAGTTTGCTGATGACTGATTCTTTTTCTGCATCGCTGATATTATCGCCTTTCATTAAAGCCGCTGCATATTCACCTGAAGCAAATGCCCGTGCATCTTTTAAAAAAGCAGCTACATCTAAAGGTTTATTGGGCACTTTGTTGTGATACCATGCAGTAGCTGCATAAGTAGGCATATAAGTGATGTAGGCGATATCAGAACCATCAACAAAAATTTGAGATGCATAATTAAGTATGGATGAAACGAGTACTACGCCATTCACTGCTATGTTCATGTTTTCCTGCAGGTAATTGGTAACGCCCCCGCTGCGCAATGTGCCGTAGCTCTCACCAAGAATATATTTCGGTGAGTTCCATCTCTCATTCTGTGTGATATAAGTTTTGATGAATCCGCTTACAGATTTTATATCCTGGTCAACCCCCCAGAAATCTTTATTCTTTGCTTTGCCAACAGCGTGACTTATGCCTGTGCCCACAGGATCGATCATCACAATATCCGATACATCCAGAATAGAATTGTTATTGTCTTCCATTTTGTATGGCGGGGGTGGAACGTTGTAAGGATCGTTGAGCACAACTCTTTTCGGCCCTATAATACCCATGTGCAGCCAGTACGACGATGATCCGGGCCCACCGTTGTAAGCAAATGTTACCGGTCTTTTTGATGCATCGCTTTCACCATCTTTTGTGTACGCGGTGTAGCCAAATAATGCAATGGGCTCATCTTTTTCGTTCTTTAAAATAAGTGCGCCGGCTGTTGCAGTATAGCTTATCGTTTTACCATCAATTACAACGCTGTGTTTGGTAATGCTTTTTATTTCTTTAGGGATAGAATCATTGGCGGTCGTTTGTGCATTTGAAAAACGCCCGATGCATAACAGCAATACGAAACAGCTTATTTTTTTCATTTGAATTTAATTTGTTGTAATGTATATTTTTTAATGAACCACAATAAACGTTTGTTGAAATTTTTTGGGTTGCCAGTTTTGGTTTGTTATAGCATCGTTCCTTGCGTCGCACGCTTGTACGTTCGGATTATAACTGAACAAAATACAATAACCGCAGAGACGCAAAGCCGCAGAGCAATTTTATTCTCCTTACGTCCGAAGCTTCGGACTCTCCTGCTCTGCGGTTAAAAGCTTCGCTTTGGTAAAAGCTCAATCATGTTATGAACGTATAAGAGTGCGACGCAACAGGCGATGCCACAGATCAGAAAGCCGGGCCCATAAAACTGACTTAAGAAAGATTTATTTCTTTGATGAAATGTGTTGATGGCAAATCAAGTTCAACAATTTGATCTTTAGGAAAAATGCCAAAGAATGTACTGCCGCTGCCACTCATGCCCGCATAAACAGCACCCTTACTGTAAAGCTGATCTTTAATGATTTGTAGCTGCGGGTATTGCAGAAGAACAGGTTTTTCAAAATCGTTTATTAGCGTATGCTTCCATGTTTCAATTGGCTGCTGTATTATTTCTTTAATGCTTTGCAAAGGCTTTGCCGGGGCTATTTGGGAAAACGCCCAGCCGGTATTAATATGGGTGCCCGGATTAACAATAATCAACTTGTATGAAGAAAGAGAAAGCTTAATTTCTTCAAGAACTTCTCCCCTGCCCTGCCCGTAACAGGGTTTGTTAATGATAAAGAAAGGGCAGTCGCTGCCAAGCTGCAGTGCATAGCTGATCAGTTGATTTGTTAAAAGGTTAAGCTGGTATTTTTTATTGAGGAGCAGCAAAGTAAAAGCACCGTCAGCACTGCCTCCGCCTAAGCCTGCGCCCATTGGGATGGCTTTATGCAAATGCATTTTTATGGTAGATAATTGCGGGAAATCTTTTTTTAAAAGATAGCAGGCCTTTATGCAGAGATTGTTTTCTTCAGGGCCATCTATTTGTATACCTGTTGCTGAAAATTGAACTGAATGTGTAGAATGGTTTTCAGTATTGGTAATTATTTCCAGGGCATCGTAAAAAGGTAAAGGATAAAAAATGGTTTCGAGGTCGTGGTAACCATCTTCCCTTTTGCGTATGATGTTAAGGCCAAGATTTATTTTGCAGTTGGGAAATATAACCATGGTACCTGGTTATTTTCTTTTATTCATTTCGTCGCGGATAGCTATGGCCCGTATATAATCTTCCTGCTCCAGCACATCGTTGAGCAGGTTTTGCAGTTCTTCAAGATTTAATTTATTCAGTTCTTCGCGGTTGGCAGAAGAAGTTTCCTCGATCTGTATATCAGATTTTTTCTTTTTGCCGGTATCTTCCATTAAAATGCCTGCGCTTTCAAGAATATTATCAAAAGTATAAATAGGGCAGCCGAATCTTACAGCAAGTGCGAGTGCATCACTCGTGCGGCTGTCGATCTCTACCGTATCGTGTTCGCTTACACAAACAAGCTTTGAATAGAAAATACCTTCCTGAAGATCGTTGATGATGATCTCCATTAGCTCTACATTGAAGGCATTCATAAAGTTTTTCATCAGGTCATGCGTAAGCGGACGGCTTGGCTGCATGCGCTCCAAAGCAACGGCGATTGCCTGCGCTTCAAAACCGCCAATTACGATAGGCAAACGCCGAAGGCCATTTATCTCACCCAGCACAACTGCATAAGAATGCGTTTGAGTAATGCTGTGAGACAAGGCAACTATTTCCAATTCAATTTTCTTCATATCCACACTAAAATGTTCTTACTGACAAAAGTAAAGATTTATGTTGTGAAAATATTTTTGAATAACCGCTGGATTTTCCGGGTGTTGATTATTACAATACAAACCAATTTCAAAAATGTATTAAGCAACAAAAAAGCCACCAGTAGAAACCAGCGGCTTGTGCACATGAGAGCAATATTTCTTTCTCTCTATAAATCGGTTGTTTTTAAATCTTTTGGAAATTTAATATCTGCTGTTTGTGTTTTACCATCCCTTGAAAAAGTAACTTTTATGCTGTCGCCTTTTTTTACATCTTTCATCTTTTCTTTTAAATCATCAACAGAAATAATGCTTTTACCGTTTACCGCAGTAATAATATCATCTTCCTGTAAACCAGCTTTACCGGCAGGTTCATCATCATCAACATCAAGTAATTTTACACCTTTTCCATCTTCTGTATCCTGAACCTGCACCCCCAGTCTTGGCTTATCGTCATTCCCAAAATCACCATCACCGTTCCATCCGCGAATACGGGGCGCTACGCCTGGGTTCATTTTAAAATCGAAATTATTATCATCTCCATTTCTCCACGAAAAAGCACGAACCTGCTTGTTTTCAGCCAGGGTAGCCGATGCAGCATTTTCTTTGCCGCCACGTTTATAAGTGATCGTCACTTTTTCATCTGGTTTGTATTTGCCAATAGCTTTGTACAGGTCGTCAGCATCAGTAATCTTATCATCCCCTATCTTAGTAATCACATCACCCTCTTTAAGGCCTGCCTTTTCTGCAGCACTTTCTTTGGTTACATCTGTAATTACGGCACCTTCTTCAGACTCCTTTGTCATTACCCCAAGAAAAGCCTTGTTGCTGTGTATTTCCCGCATAAAATCATCACCAAACATTTTCCAACCACCTTCTGGTGGCATAGGTGCATTCAATGTCATGGTCATGGGCATATCCATTCTTAAATCTTCATTGCGCAGAATATCCACATTGTCACTTTTAAAATCATCAATAGGTTTACCATTTACAGTAACCTTATCGCCATCAATTACAACGGTAATTTTTTCATTACTGTCGCCCTTCTTCCTGATAATAATATTTTCATCTTTTTTCGCCTCCGGGGCTGTTTTGACTTTGTTTTGCGCAAATAGCTGTCCTGCCGTTAATGCCAGCACCAGAACAAATGCAGATGATCTTGTTATTGTTTTCATTTGATTTATTTTTAAGTTCTACGAAATTTTTAGTAGATCAAATGTAGGTAGAATTTTTGTATACGAAAAGTTTCGGAAATGTTAAATGAATTTAATTCCATACCAAAAGTTTAGAAGAGACAAAAGGCAGGTAATGGGCCAGGCAGCAGAAAAGAATGAAGCTTTTGTTGCGTCGCACACTTGTACGTTCAGATATTCTGCTGAACTTTTACCATGGCGCAGACCTAAGCAAATAATTGGTAGGTTATTTGATATTCAATCAACACAAATTAATGAAAAATGAAAAAAACAACCACACTTACATTTTGTTTAATCATGGATTTGATAGGTTACTTTACTTACGCCGTTCCGGGCATTGGTGAATTTGCCGATATCATTTGGGCACCCGTTTCAGGTTTTATTTTCTACAGAACTTTTGGTGGCTGGAAAGGTGCTTTTGGCGGTATTTTTAATTTTGCTGAGGAACTTTTACCTGGCACAGATTTTATTCCCAGTTTTACCATTATGTGGCTGGTTCAATATTTTAGCAGGAAGTCCGCGGCTGTTTCCTCAGCCCAATAATGTTATGAACGTACAAGCGTGCGACGCAAAGAACGATGATAGCAGTGCAAATGCCGGGTAAAAATTAATTTCAGGAAATTCTTATGCCAGCTGTTGATATTCTGAAATAAGAATATTAAATTTATTGATGGCTTTTCAACCACCCCATACACTTAAAAAATATCCGTTCGTACGGTTCTTAATTCCGCTTGTGGCGGGTATCGTTTCGCAGTGGTACCTGCAATTTTCTATTTTCTCTGTCATTGTTGTAGCTGTAGCCAACCTGGTTTTACTACTTTTCTATTATTTTTTAAGCTTCAAAAAAAAGTATGCATTACGCTGGCTACAGGGCTGCTGTATTATGCTCATGTTTGCTTTACTTGGCGCTGTTATTATGTTTGTAAAAGATATAAGGCACCAACCCGGCTGGCTGGCTAATTATTACCAGCCCGGCGACTCCATCATCATAACTCTTGAAGAACCGCTTACAGAAAAAACAAATTCGTATAAAGCCCTGGCCTCGGTAAATGCGGTAAAAGAAAACGAAACATGGAAGAATGCAACAGGAAAAATCCTTGTTTATTTTAAAAAAGATTCCACAGCACCCGCACTTAATTATGGCTCAAAAATACTGCTGCAAAAACCACTGCAACCAATTACAAACAGCGGCAACCCCGGTGCTTTTGATTACAACAGGTACTGCCTGTTCCAGGACATAACCAGCCAGGTTTTTCTAAAGCAAAACGAATACGTTGTTTTATCCGGTACAAATACCAACTGGCTGCAGCAAACACTTTTCAATATCAGGGATGCCACCATTAAAACGTTACAGCAAAATATTCCCGGGGAAAAGGAACAGGGCGTTGCAGAAGCGCTGTTGATTGGCTACCGCAACGATCTTGATAAAGACCTCGTTCAGGCTTACAGTAATACCGGTGTGGTACATATAATTGCCATCAGCGGTTTGCATTTGGGCATGATCTATGGCTTATTGGCAGGTATTTTTTCTTACTTTAAAAGATACCGGCTTACCAATTGGTTAAAGCCTGTTATCATCCTTTTTGTGCTATGGGCATTTACATTGGTTGCCGGGGCTGTACCTTCTATTCTGCGGTCGGCAGTAATGTTTTCTTTTATTGTAGCTGGTGAAGCCATGGGGCGCAAAACCAATATGTACAACACTTTGGCTGCATCGGCTTTTTGCATGCTGGTATTTAATCCGTTTATGTTGTGGGATGTAGGCTTCCTGCTTTCTTATGCAGCAGTAATCAGTATTGTTATGTTTATGCAGCCCGTGAATAACTGGTTTTATTTCAAAAATAAAGTGAGCAATAAAATATGGGCGCTTACGTCTGTTAC
This sequence comes from Chitinophagaceae bacterium, assembly GCA_025351145.1. Classification (GTDB taxonomy): domain Bacteria; phylum Bacteroidota; class Bacteroidia; order Chitinophagales; family Chitinophagaceae; genus Limnovirga. Next base: position 90 of record JANXWM010000144.1, on the reverse strand, counting down.
ATTATCGGCGCAGGTATTCACCATTCCAATTGTAGTGTTTTATTTTCACCAGTTCCCTAATCTTTTCCTTGTAACCAACTTTGTTGCGGT
>JANXWM010000121.1 GCA_025351145.1 Chitinophagaceae bacterium | reverse complement strand
GATAGGATCAATAAATCACTGCGTAGATGGGTATCGCTGCTTTGGGCTTTTGCTCTTTTGAAGGTATGCATTGTTCACAAGTTGTAATACAACATAACGCAACGCCGCCGTTGCTGGGTGACTTCGGTAAAAGCTCAATATTAATCCGAAAGTACAAGAGTGCAACGCAAGGAACGATCAGTCAATGATCTTCAGTTGGGCTCAAAAAAATTACTTTTTCATAATGCTTACTGCCATGCAAACCCAGCCCGCAATAAAACACAAACCACCAAAAGGCGTAATGGCACCAAGCCATTTCATGCTATCGTTTCCGCTGGCGAGAAAATAAGTAAGGGCATATAATGAGCCGCAAAAAAGAATAATACCTGCTATAAATAATCGTCCGCTCCACAACATCCAGCTGCTGCTGAACTGCTGAAATAAAATGCCCGCAGCGAGCAAAGCAAACACGTGATAGAACTGGTATTTTACCGCCGTTTCAAAAATGCCGAGCGTGTATTCGTTTACTTTTTCTTTTATGGCATGTGCACCAAAAGCGCCAAGCGCCACAGTGAAAGCGCCAAGTAATGCGGCGGTAATAAGGAATGGTTTATTCATGCTTTTGTAGAATTTCGGCGAAGCTACGGTCAGAAATTTTATTGCCTGTTAAATGATAGGTTGCCTGTGAATAAAATGGCGTTCGTTCGGTTAATTTTTTAGAAAGAAAATTGTGCAGTTCATCGTCGGTTAAACTTTTTATTAACGGGCGGTGGTCTTTTTCTTTTACTAATCTTTCAACCAACACGTTGATTGGTTCATCAATCCAGATCGTTACGCCATGCTTATTCATCCACTGCATATTCTCGTGAAAGCAGGGCGTGCCACCGCCTGTGGCTAATACAAAACTTTTCTTTTCAGAAAACCAGCGCAGCATTTTTGCCTCCGCTTTTCGAAAATATTCCTCTGAATGTTCTGAAAAGATTTCTGCAATGGTTTGCTCTTCCATTGTTTCAATCAAAAAATCAAGATCGTATGCGCCCGATTTTATTTTTTTAGCAAGCTTCTTACACCAGTAACTCTTGCCGCTTCCCATCATGCCAATCAGGAAGATGCGGGGATGTGCGGATGTGCGGATGTGCGAATTAATTGATGTGTTAACAGCCAATTATTAAGATTTTGAAGTTGTAATGATTTTGCCAATTACCCGCTGAACAGAATCAATATCTTTTAAAAGCTTTCCCGGATCTGCATAATTTGCAGCCTCTTTACACAGTTCAAGCCAGTATTTTGTTTCTTCAGATTCTTTGTAGGCAATCTTCATTTTGTGAATAAAGTCAGCTTTACTTTCAGCTCCTTGTGCTTCTCTTACATTAGCGCCAATCGAAGTGCCAGACCTGAATAATTGATTTGCAAGATTGAATTTTCGTACGCTTTCAAGTGTTTCACAAAAGGCAATTATATCAAGCGCAAACTGGTACGTCAATTTTACAATCAGGTTTTCCTGTACCATTATTTGAAATTATCATTTTTACTTAATCTGCACATCATCAAATCTGCACATCCGCACATTTTCCGCATCCGCACATCATTTAAACGCATTCAATCCCGTAACATCCATTCCTGTAATTAATAGATGTACATCATGTGTGCCTTCGTAAGTAATAACACTTTCAATATTCATCATGTGGCGCATTATACTGTATTCGCCTGTAATGCCCATACCGCCCAGCATCTGGCGTGCATCTCGGGCAATGTTGGCCGCAATTTCACAGCTATTGCGTTTCGCCATGCTCACCTGTTGCGGCGTTGCTTTACCTTCATTCATCAGCACGCCTAAACGCCAAACCAATAACTGCGCTTTGGTAATTTCAGTGATCATCTCCGCCAGCTTTTTCTGCTGTAGTTGAAAGCCGCCAATCGGCCTGTCGAATTGAATGCGTTCTTTGCTGTAGCGCAATGCTGTATCGTAACAATCCATGGCCGCACCCAATGCGCCCCATGCAATACCATAACGGGCTTTGGTTAAGCAACCCAACGGACCTTTCAATCCTTTTACATTCGGCAGTATATTTTCTTTTGGAACTTTTACATTATCAAAAACCAACTCGCCTGTTGCACTTGCACGAAGGCTCCATTTACCATGCGTTGTGGGCGTGCTAAAACCTTCCATGCCGCGTTCAACAATCAGGCCCTGAATTACACCTTCTTCGTTCTTTCCCCACACCACGGCAACCTGTGCAAATGGCGCATTGCTGATCCACATTTTAGCGCCGTTTAAAATTACGTGGTCACCGGCATCTTTAAAATTCGTAAGCATGCTCGATGGATCACTTCCGTGATCCGGTTCTGTTAATCCAAAGCAGCCCAGCCATTCGCCGCTTGCCAGTTTGGGTAAATATTTATTCCGTTGTACTTCATTGCCATACGCATAAATCGGGAACATTACCAGCGAACCCTGCACACTTGCAGTAGAACGCACACCACTATCGCCACGCTCCAACTCCTGCATCATTAAACCGTAACTTATATAATCGAGTCCGCCGCCGCCATATTCAACGGGAACCGTTGGGCCAAAACAACCTAAATCGCCAAGCTGCTTTACAATTTGTTCGGGGAATTCTGCGCGTTGTGCATAATCTTCAATAATGGGCGAAATTTCTTTCTTCACATAATTGCGCACTGCATCGCGTATCATTAAATGCTCTTCGGTTAGCAATTCATCAATCCCATAGTAATCCGGAGATTGAAAAAGGTCTGTTTTTACGGCCATGGCAAAAGTTGTGGTTTGCCCCCTTCCCCTGAAGGGGTGATTAGAAAATTATATATTGTTTTATGTACCGGATTTTATGTACCCGGCTTTTGATAAGTAATTTGACTTTAGTTGCGTCGCACTCTTGTACTTTCACCTAAATATTATACACGCCTTACAACTTTAAAAATCTGTGATATTAGGTTTGTAAACGATTGCAGGAAGTGTTGTGTTTATGTAATAAACTAGGTTTATCATCTGCCGCAAATAGTTTTTTGTATAGGACGGCCTTTTCCCATTTATATACATGTAATAAAGCTCATCAAAATTTACCGTGTTTGAGTAGCTTTTCCCCGTTGTTGACAATACAGAAGAAGACTCGTCTTCTGAAGTGAAGTTGTAAATTTGATATCTGAACTTGCCATCTTTTACAGCAACGTTCAAAATAAATCGCAAATAACCAGTATGTAAATTTAATCCATTAGCTAAAATGTAACTGTAAGTCCCATTACCGGTAAGCAATCCGTTATCAATATCATTTACCTGCAATACACTATTAGCATCTACAAATTTTTCTGCAAACCATTGGCGTATTCGCGAAAAAATTATATCTTTTTTTAAAGAGCTGTCAACTATTACCACAGAATCGTACAAAATTTTATCATCCTTTGCCGGAATGGTTCCATACATTAAGTTAAACACTGAATCAGGGGCAACTCCTATACTAAATGATGGTTTTGCTTTTTTTTCTTTTTGCGCAACTGCAATTAAGGAGAAAAGTAATAGGAAAAGGGTAAAAGTTTTTTTCATTTTTTTGTGTAAGTTTTGTAATCAGATTCTTAAAATAAATTAATCAGTTTGTTAAGTAAATGTATACTGTATTCTAAAAATTATTGATCCATTCAGATTGAATTTGTAAAATTGCAACGTTCAGCAAACCGTGCAGCCATTCAACTCCTTCCTAACATCCGTTCGCAAATTTATAAGTATGGCTTTACCCACCAATGTTTTGTTGTATTTTTATTTCTGCCAAAATTTATACAATGAAAAAAGTCCTGTTGTTTATGCTGCTTTGTTCTCCTGCATTTTTAAAAGCGCAAACCACCGATTCAGCAAAAGCAGAGAAAAAATTTGAACCCATTCAATTGTTTTTTGTGATGCTGATAAAAGGCCCAAACCGCGGACAGGATTCAGTAACAGCAGAAAAAATACAGGAAGGCCACATGGCAAATATTACCCAGTTGAGTAAGGAAGAGAAACTTTTGGTTGCTGGTCCTTTTATGGACGATACAGACTGGCGTGGCATTTTTATTCTTAAATGCAAAGACCAAAAAGAATGTGAAGCATTAATGCAAACCGATCCTGCCATTGCATCGGGGAGGCTTGTTGCAGAAATTCATCCCTGGATGACGGGGAAGAATTGTGTGTTTAAATAAAATTCGCAGGCAACCTGTCAGGTTTTTAAAACCTAACAGGTTTTAAAGAACAATATGACCAAACATCATTTTACATTACTTGCACTTGGCGACAGTTATACCATTGGAGAATCTGTTCCGCTGCACGAAAGTTTTCCCTACCAAACTTTGCAATTGCTCAGGCAGAACGGGCTTCATTTTCATGCGCCGGAAATAGTTGCCCAAACCGGCTGGACTACTTTTGAACTTGCCGAACAAATCCTGCACACAAAGCTGGATGAACATTACGATTTTGTTACGCTCCTCATTGGTGTGAACAATCAATACCGCGGTCTTTCAGCCGAAGATTATAAAACAGATTTTGAATTCCTGGTTAAAAAAGCCATTCATTTAGCAGATGAAAAAAATAATCATGTAATCGTTTTATCTGTTCCGGATTGGGGTGTTACTCCTTTTGCAAAAGGAAAAGATGCAAAAAAAATTGCCTCAGCAATTGATGCATTTAATGCGGTTAATAAAAATATTTCGGTACAACATAAAGTACATTATGTTGATGTTACAAAAAGTACAAGAGAAGCTACAGGTGATTCATCGCTGCTTGCTGTAGATGGGTTACATTATTCTGCAAAAGAATATGCGAAATGGGCGAAAGAAGTTGCTGTTGTTATTGAATCAATGGCAAAATGAAAATATCGTCATTGCGAGGTCTCCGAAGCAATCTCCTGGCATACATAAAATTTGCATAATCCGAACGAGAGGAGATTGCTTTGCTTCGAGACTCGCAACTCCTCGCAATGACGGCAAGCCCGCTTACCATTTACTTACTTCTTCCCACAAATCTTTCCATTGTGGATTTATTGTTTCT
>JANXWM010000098.1 GCA_025351145.1 Chitinophagaceae bacterium | reverse complement strand
TTGGTTTCTAAACGCTTAAATAAAATCATTATGAAAAAGTCAATCATTATAGTAACCGTTTTATTTTTAGTTACCGCCTCCGGTTTATTTATGACAGGTTGTTACGAGTCAAAAAAAATTGCTGATAAATCAGGTGCACAATTATGGGGCGAAAACTGCAGCCGTTGCCACAATGCACCCGGGCCCGGGGAATTTAATAATGATAACTGGGAGATCGTTGGTATGCACATGCAGGTACGTGCCAACCTCACAAAACCGGATATAGATAAGATTGTAGATTTTTTAAAGAGTGCAAATAATTAATTGTTTCCTCGCCTTAATTTAATACCTGTTTTGAGCCCTGCATTTGTAATACTATGAAGCGCCTCTTGCGTCGCACTCTTGTACGTTCGGAACATTATTGAGCAATTAGCAGTCAGGTTTCAGCAATCAGGCAAGACCGAATTCCTGACTGCTGACCGCTGATTGCCGAAACCTGACCTTCAGTACAAGAGTGCGACGCAACGAAAGCTTCATACCTGTTCAATTGCCGGGTAAATAAAAAAGCTCATTGTAATAATACCATGAGCTTTTTTATTTGTGATAAACTGTTTATTATTTTATTACAACCAGCTTAGCCACGGCAGATTTACTGCGCCCGTCGCTGAGGGTATAGTAATAAATGCCTGCATGTAAATCAGCAGTATTTACCATCACTTTTGTGCCCGTATTGTTTAACTGAATTGTTTTTATATGGGCACCGGCTGCATCGAATAAATCAAGCTTTAAGCTATTGCAGTTTACAGATTGATTAACCTTAAACGATACGTAAGTATAGTTGCTGCAGGGGTTTGGCGCATTTGATAAAATGCTGATGGCCGATTGATTGCCCGCTGCAACCGCATTGCTGATGCTATTGCCCGAAGCAATTTTTGCAAGCACAGATTGTTTGGTAAACTGTGCAGCAGTAAGGTTCATATCCATATTTAATTTGGCTATAGGCAGTATGCGCTTTTGCTTTGGCCAAAAGCCATCTATTGCAGAACCTGTTTCTGGTGTAAGCGCATAAATTTTCGATTTGGTAGATTGCTCTGCATACATCCAGTCATCAGAATCTCCGTTGGCTGTATAACCCACTGTTTGAATGGCCGTGCCTATAAGAAAATTATTGCATTGGGCCAGCCTTGTGGCATCCTGCCTGAAGATCAATGAATCTGCCGTGGGCGCATAAGTGTTTGCTTTGTAACCAAAAGGATAAATAAGTACATTGCTGTACGTGTGGTTATTCAATGCGAAATAAAAAGGATGGCTGTTGCAGAAGTCCCTGAGCATTTGAGTTTCGGGTTCTGAAAAAGCAGATGGTCCGCGGTAAGTGTCATCTCCCGGATAGTTTGAGGAACCAATATTGTCGTAGCCCCATTTATAACCATAGTTCCTGTTTAAATCTACGCCATAAGTGCCATCTCCGTTTACCCTGCGGTTCTTGCGCCAGAGCCCGCCACCATTGGGGTTGGTTGTTTGATTATAGATATAACCATCGGGGTTTACACAAGGAATAAAAAACATTTCGGTAGAGTCAACAAGGTTTTTTACTGACGGGTCTGCTTTGTAACCTTCCAGCAGGTACCACATATAAAAAATCAGTTGCGAAAGTGATTCAGGCTCCCTTGCATGGTGCAGTGCCGTATATAAAATTTTCGGTTCATTCTCATCCTGGTTCGGATGATCGGAAATTTTTACATAGTACAGCGGCCTGCCCTGCGCCGTGGTAAGTGTATTTGAAACAAGCTGCTTTACAGTGATCAGTTTTGGAAATTTTGCTGCCATACTATCCAGCACCACCAGCATTTCTGCATAAGTGTAATAGCCACCCATGCTGCCAGGTTTAAAATTCTTTGGGGTAGGGTAGGTGCTGCAACCAGCCTGTGCAGCCTCATTAACTGTTTCATCCGTTTGGTCTGCAGTATTATTTCTCGAAACATAATAAGCCGAAACATCTTCTATCAGCACTTTATAAGGTATGCCGCTGTGCTTAATAATGCTGAGTTCATTCTCTGAAAAGTCTGATGTAAATGAAAGCCCTTTTTTAAAATCGCCATGATCAATTGTTACACCGGATGCAAGCAGGCGTTGCAACCCTTTTTCATTGGTTAATAATTGAACCCTGTAATATTTTTGCTGCTGTGCAAAAGTATTTGTGGCAAAAAAAGTAAACAGCAGTAAAGTAAAAAAATAATTTTTCATACGCGTTTTTTTTAAAGTGTATTATAAAAGTAAGGTTTATCAGTCTGCAAACCTTATGGGGTATCCAGGTTAAATAATTTTCTTGCATCTAACCAGTTGTCTAATCTTTCGTACTTTGTTTCTAATGTATTATGGGTAGCCGCAAACATAATTGCCCTTCCGGTAAAAACAGACAAATTAAAATCGTGGTCATCAATCAGCACATCCGCGTTTAACAGGCTTTTGTCGCCGCAGAAGATCCTGCGTTTCCAGTGAATAAAAGGGAAATGTTCATCAAGCCAGTCATATTTTTCAGGCAAAGAATATTTAAACTCCATTGCTGCAGAAGCAATATAAACTTCATGTTTATCATTCAGCTCTTTTATTATTTCCTGGCTGTTGGCTATTAAAGGCAGGTTGGCAAAAAAACCTTTTTGATGCGGGTATTGTTTTACAACAGCCCGGTGTGCTTCCGGGATAATATACTGCAGCTTGGTGCCGTGCAATTGTTCTTCAGTGTACCTTATACCAAAGTCCCTGTCGTACCATTCAATAAAGCGGGCAATGGCATCGGCCATTACTTCATCCATATCAATTAATATTCTCATGATCGGTTATTATGATTGTAATAAAGACCGAATATAAAGCATGCGGTTGACTTATGCCGCCGTTACATGTTGCCAAAATTGAAATATTTTTTTACCGGGCTAAAGTTTTTCATAGCATCGGCTCTTGCGTCGCACACTTGTACGTTTGCAATATAATTGAGCTTTCAACAGCCCCTGCAAGTTCAGTAAATTGCAGCAACCGGCTAACCCGGCAACCATAAATGCAACCCCGCTATAAAACGTTTTTTCGTTAAAATATCATTCACAGAATCATTAACGCATTGTTTCATTTAATGTGTTTAAATTTGTTCGCTGGCTTTTTAAAGCCAATATTAATCCGATTGCATAGCTAATTTTTTTCAGCCTGATAAAAATGCGAAAAATTATTTTTCTTGTAAACCCTATTTCCGGCACATCAAAAAAAGATGCTGTACTTAAACTGGTTGATGCGGCCTGCTCAGCAGCGAAACTTCATTTTGAAATAATGCCCACCAATGCATCAGGTAACTATAATCTACTCAAGCACAGGATACACGAAGAGCATATTACAGATATAATAGTCATTGGTGGCGATGGCACTGTAAACCAGGTGGTACACGCTTTATACAAAGAACCCGTAAGGTTTGGCATAATACCATTGGGCAGTGGAAATGGGTTTGCTTTTGCCGCGGGTATTTCAGGCAATGCAAAAAAAGCGATGGATATTATTATTTACGGCCATTCAAAAATAGTAGATGCATTTAGGGTAAACAATCATTTTTCCTGCATGCTCAGCGGTATTGGTTTCGATGCAAAAGTGGCCCACGATTTTGCGGCAAAAGTAAAACGCGGGTTGCTTACCTATACGCAGCAAAGCATCATTAATTTTTTTAAAGCCCAACCTTACCAGTTTGAAGTATTAATGAATGGTTTCTCTTTTTTTACTGATGCTTTTTTTATAAGCATTGCCAATGGCAACCAGTTTGGCAACAATGTAACCATTGCGCCGCATGCAGTTTTAAACGATGGCTTGCTTGATGTGGTGATTGTACAAAAAATGAATAAGGCTAAACTTCCCTTCGCTATAATAAAACAGCTTCGCGGCAACAATAAACTACAGCAGCTTGTTGATGATATTACAAAAAAGAATGTGCTTTATTTCCAGGTACCCTGCCTTACCATACGTAACCTAAAATATGCCCCGCTGCATATTGACGGTGAGCCGGTGCAAACTGCGGAGGAAGTAAAATTCGAAGTAATAAAAAATTGTTTTGAACTGCTGCAGCCAGAGAAAAATTAATTATTTGTAAGTTGGTGAGCTCAGTGCTCATCATTGTTCCAAAAGTACAAGAGTGCGACGCAAGAGCCGATGCCATGAAAACCTTAAAGCCCGGTACAAAAGATTATTTAATATCAAAATCAATAACCACTTTTTCTGTTTTAGGATGACTTTGGCAGGCAAGAATAAAACCTTCTTCAATTTCTTCGGTTTCCAGGCCATAGCTAACATCCATATCTACTTCACCTTCTAAAAGTCTTGCTTTGCAGGTGCAGCAAACGCCGCCTTTGCAACTGTAGGGAAGATCGGCGCCATTTTGCATGGCCGTATCTAAAATAGATGCGCCGTTAAAAGGCGCATCGAAATTGAAAGTAATGCCATCTAATTTTACCGTAATGCTGCTCTTTCTTTCGGTGCTTTCAGCAACTTTTTCTGTTTGCACTTTTTGTTTTGTACTGCCCGAACTGGTGAAGAGTTCGAAGTGTATTTTCTTTTGTGCAACTCCTTTCTGTTCTAAAAAATCTTTTACAGTAAAGATCATTTCTTCGGGGCCGCAAATAAAAAATTCATCAGCATTAATATCTATTGCTTTATTAAAAAGCGTTTCGCATTTGGCTGCATCGATACGGCCATGATTAATGGCTGCATCGGTTCTTTCGCGGCTTAGTATATAAATGATCCTGAACCTGCTGATGTATTTATTTTTTAGCGCTTCAAGTTCATCTTTAAAAATAACTGAACTACGGTTCCTGTTTCCATAAACCAACGTAAAACTGCTTTGCGGTTCTGATGCAAGTACCGTTTTTATAATAGATAAAACCGGCGTAATGCCACTGCCTGCTGCAACAGCTACATATTCTTTTTTATGGGCTGCATCTATGTCAGTGGAGAAATGCCCCATGGGTTCCATCAACTCAAGCAGATCGCCTTTTTTAAGCTCACTGTTGGCATAGGTTGAAAACAAACCATCATCAACTTTTTTAACGGCGATCTTCCATTCATTGCTAAGCGGAGAACTGCATAAAGAGTAAGAACGGCGCACTTCTTCGCCATTGATAAATGCCCGTATGGTAAGGTGCTGCCCATGTTTATACCTGAATTTTTCACGCAGTATTTCAGGAATATCAAAGGTGATGGATACACAATCTGCTGTTTCTTTTTTTACCTGCTTAACAGATATTTTTTCAAAGTGCAATGACATTGATAGTGGAATTTTAAAATCCCCTTCCGGGGTATTTAGGGGCGTTATTTTTTTAGGCCTTCAACAAGAATGGTAACAATGTTTTCTGTAAGCTCTTCGCCGCTTACTTTATGTGTACTGCGGTGCCAGGAATCTATTCCGCTGATGGCATGCAATATCACCAGTACTGCAGTAGAGGCATCAATTTTATTAATCTGCCCCTGTTCAATACCAGACTGTATAATAGCGGCAAAACGCTTACGGTAACTGCGCCGCTGGTTTTGAAAATTAGAAAGATAAGGGTCTGCCAGGTAGCGCCATTCACGGTCGCTTACAAATACTTCTTCATAATTATCAATCATCTGCTGTATATGAAAACGCAGCAGGGTTTCAAGTTTGCTGATTGGCGTTGCACCCGAAGCTTCCACTGCATTAATATGTTCAAAAAAAACATTGGCCACATTAAAACATATATCGTGCAGCAGCTCAGCTTTAGAGCGGATATGATTATAAAGGCTCGCAGCTTCAACGCCCACTTTAACTGCCAGGTCGCGCATGCTGGCTGCCTTATAACCTTTCTCCAGAAATAATTTAGCCGAAGCTTTCAGTATCACTTCCTTGCGCGACACATCTTTTTCAGTTTGTATTCTTGCCATAATGCAAAAATAACAATCATTAGCATAAATGTTTCATTGAATTTTTTTTCGGTTGTGTAAAACATGATGACTCTATTTATGAACCCGGCAAAAGTTCATTGATTGATCGTTCCTTGCGTCGCACTCTTGTACATTCATATCTTTATTCAGCAGGCTTCTGTGCTGCTTCATGCATTTCCTGCAACCGGTTTTTATGTTTTATTGAGAGGAGAAAATGCTTTCTGTAACAATATTGTTTTGAACCTTCTGCAGCTTTAGCGTTTTCTGCATAAAACCTTCAATAGCATTTTGTACACTCAGCAGGTCATTCGATTTTATGTAAGAACCAATTACATGGTCGCCTGCATTGGGAACAGCTTCTTTAATTTTTGTTTGCGAGCCCAGTTCATTAAACATCTTAAGCATTGCGGGTACACTTACCACACTGTCATGATGCACTTCGTCTTTGTAATAATACAGCATTAGTAAAGGCTGTGTAACTTTTTTAAACGTTTCAGGTGTCATAGTTGTTTCAAGCATTTCCTGTAACTGCACCGCAGATTGCAAAGGATAATGCGAGTACCAGTATGCCTTAAAAATGGGCCGCTGGTCTTTTGAATTTACATAACCATCGCCGGTAATTATTTTGGCTAATTGAAAACCCCAGTGATTATTAAGCAGGTAAGCATTGGGATCGTTAATCGCAATGTTCGGACTTAATAATACCAAAGCCGCAATATCATTTGGGTAAGTTGCAGCAAGCTGCAACGCGTTGGTTCCGCCGGTTGAAGTACCCATTAATATTACTTTGTTACCTAACTGCTTACCAATCGCGAAAGCTTGTTTGGCGGACTCCCAGTATTCAGCAGGCGTTAGGTTTATCATTGGGTCTGTGGTGTCTATACCATGTTCTGCAAGCCTTGAAAGATAAAGGTTACAGCCAAACTCTTTTGCAATGTTGGTGTGTATGGGGCTGCCTTCTTCCTGCGAAGCTGAGTAGCCATGAAGGTAAACAATAGCATACTCCGTTTTTTGTTTCAAGGAATCGTTTGCCCATACAATTCTTGCCTGATTATTGGGTTTTAGTTTGTGCTGCGCTTCATTGGTTTTTACATAAGTTTCCAATGCCGCGGCATCGGCAGGAACTGAAGGCATATCTGTTTTGTAAACCGGTGTTTCCGGAGAAGGACCCAAGAAATATACAACGCCGAGTATTGCAATAATGATCAATAACCATTTTAAGAAACGCATAGTATTATTTTGTTTTAAAAGAATAGAAATTTATAAACGTTTGCGCTCATGTGAATAAACTAAACGGTTGCATTATGTATTTGGCTGTTGAAAGCTCCATAAACATTCAGCAGTACAAGTGTGCGACGCAAGGAACGATCCACAATGAACTGCTGCCCGGTTCATTATGGCTGTTCTACTTCCAGTCTGGCAATGCACCGGGTATTACCGGCGCTTTGTTTTGCTCGAGCATTTGCTGTAGTTTTTTTATTTCGGCATCAATACTTTTTACTTCGTTATAGGCTGCGGTGAACTGTTTTGCAGCTACATTATAAGATTGCATGAAAGTGTTTGTGGGCGCAGCAGTATTGCTTAATAAGCCGCCAGCAATATTGTTGATCCGGTCTCTTATGCCGGGCAATGCTTCAAACTGCCGTTCTGCAAGCGTTGCGTCGCCATTGAACTGCGTGTTAAGCGCATTCATCCTTTTCTGCAATTTGTCTGTTTGCTGGCTCATGCTTAATGGTAGCTGTGGCGCTGCAATAATAGCGGCTTTTACCTGGTTTAACTGGTTGCTGAGTTGCCGGAAATAAGCATAAGTGCCATCGGCTACCCTGCTTAATTCGTTCACTTTATTTGCGTAAGACTGGAGCGCCTGTTTATCGGTTGCAGGAAGGCTAGCCCAGTTAAGTGCTGCAACTTTAAATGATACGGGTGCAGCCAGTTGGGTAAACGCACCATCTTCAAATTTATATATACCAACTTTGTAATCGCCGGGCAATACTTTAAAGCCGCTGCCACCATCGCTGCTGCTTTCATCTATGCTGCCGCCGGGGTAACGGAAATCCCAAACAATGCGGTGCATGCCTTTTGATCCATCAGTTTTAATTCTGCGGATTGCGTTACCTGCAGCATCGTAAACCGTGAACAATAAGTATGGTTTGGGTTGTTCATCTTCCATGCGCAATGAATCTGTTGACGGGTAATAAACTGGGTCGCCTTTTTTTATTTTTTCAGCTTCGGCTTTTTGTCTTTTTTGTTTGATGGTTTGTAAATCATCTTTTAAATAATAAGTAAATACACTGCCAACCTTAGGGTTTGGTGTAGTGAAATATCCTTCGCCCATTGAGCCTTTGGGACTTTCTCCAAAACCACCAAGAGGATTGGCTTCATCGAACATCCAGGCATCTTTTACAGGATAAATTGTTGCAGCTCTGGTTGTATCTTCTTTTTTAAAATTTCGTAAGGGTGAATAATCATCCAGCACATAAAAGCCGCGGCCAAAAGTTGCGAGTACGAGGTCGTTTTCCCTTCTTTGAATTTCCATATCCCTTATTGCAATAGTTGGCAAGCCGCCTTTCATGGGCAACCATTTTTCGCCACCATCAATACTGCAGAATACGCCGAATTCTGTTCCGGCAAAAAGAAGGTTAGGGTTTACATGATCTTCTGCAATGCAATAGACAGAACCTCTTTCGGGTAAATTATGCTGAATGGCAACCCATGTTTTGCCGGCATCTTTACTGCGGAAAACATAAGGATGAAAATCGCCGTAGCGGTGTTGATTGAAAACAGCATAAACGGTACTCTTATCGTGCAGGGAAGTGATGATCT
>JANXWM010000097.1 GCA_025351145.1 Chitinophagaceae bacterium | reverse complement strand
ACCAAGGATTTTTTCAATGGTTTTAGCTTTTGCCGGAGACTCAACTATTAATAAATTTTTTGCCATTCTTAATTTTATATTTTTATGAATCCAGCTTTGAGAATATGTCTCAAAGTCCCTTGCGTCGCACACTTCAGGGGTTGGAACAATGATGAATATGCGAAGAAAATAATCCACAATAACCGCAAGCTTTCATCTTCTTTATTCAACGATTGGCCCGCCCTCAATTGATGCAATATTAAATCAATCATTTAAAATGCAAAAAAAAGTACGAATTAAGGTTTTGCAACGTGCGTGGTAAAAGCTCCTTAAAATTACAATCGTACAAGAGTGCGACGCAAGAGGTGATGCCATAAATTCTACCGCCGGCAACAAAAAATATTTATATAGGTTAGCTTATTAAAAAATCAATTACTTTTTTTTGTACTTCTTTATCTCTGTAAATTTTGTTATGCCCCAAACCTTTGGTAGTTACAAACTGTACATGGGGCAACTTCAATTGCTGTACAGCAAGCGTATCTTTATAAGGGCACATGGTATCGTCTTCGTCGTGTATCCATAAAACAGGCGTTTTAAAAGTTTGTATAGCTCTTGTAACAGAAAACCATTCGGGCGGCAGACCACGAACTTTTTGTACCGTTTCGTCAAACACTTTTCTCAACGAATCTTTTAAATGCAGGAAAGCGAAAAAATTATTTACCGCCGTAAGCGTTTCCGTCGCAGGTGCAATAATTACTGCTTTTTTATTTTCAGCATTTAATTTTTCGAGGGCAAAAGCGGCGGCCATGCCTGCTATTGAATGTGCAAGGATGCCGTGTAACGGGCCATACATTTTTTCAATATCTGTAATCATTTCGCTGTAGAGAATGGCGTTTAATATTTTGCCTTCGCTTAATCCGTGGGCCTGTGCATCGAAGGCAAGTACATTGAAATGTTTATTGACTAATTGCTGAATATATTTTTCGAAGCGGTAGCTGCAGCTGTTCATACCATGGCAAACAAGAATGGTTTTTGCACCGGGTATATTTGTATTCCACCTGAAGCCGTGGATCATGTTGCCATGAAAATTAAAAGATAATTTCTCTGCTTTATGAAACAGGGCGGGCCTTTCCAGCCCGGTTTGTTTTACAGAAGGAGTGAAGAAAAGCCTCATGGCATATTCGCCGGCTTTTTCGGGTGCTACTTTTTCCAGTACATTTAATTTTGTGCGGTAATATTTAAGAATGATTCTTTGTGATAATTTCAACTCCATATAAATAACGGTTAACTTCAAAGATATGAACGTAACACTCATTGGTGCGGGTAATGTTGCCACGGTTTTGGGAAGGCGTATTAAATCCGCAGGCCATACAGTAGTAGAAGTCTTTAGCCGGGAATTATCTCACGCACAGGTTTTGGCCGGTGAACTTGATGCCGTTGCAATAAATGATCTTAAAATGCTTTCCCAAGGTGCAGACCTGTTTATCTTGTCGGTTGCCGATAGTGGTATCGTAGAAATTGCGGAAACTTTAAGGCTGCCGGGTAAAATTGTGGTGCATACTTCCGGAGCTGTTTCAAAAAATGTATTGCAAAATGTTTCTGATGGTTATGGTGTTTTATATCCGCTTCAAAGTTTGAGGAAGGAGGCAGACCATATTCCGGTAATACCTTTTTTGGTTGATGGCAATCGGGAAGCTGTTTCCGCAGCAATTCAGTCTTTTGCGCAAAGCATTTCTAATAAAGTTTCGTTTTGCAGCGATGAACAAAGGCTGAAACTGCATGTAGCCGCAGTGGTCGTTGCTAATTTCAGCAATCATTTATATGCGCTTACAGCAGATTATTGTAAAAGGGAGAGCACAGATTTTTCAATGCTCTCACCTTTAATACAGGAAGTGGCTAACCGTGTTGCTTTATATGAACCAGTAAATATGCAAACCGGTCCGGCGGTTCGTGGAGATACGGGTACGATTAAAAAGCACTTCGAAATGTTGGAGCAATATCCTGAGCTAAGCAAGGTTTATACAATGATGACTGAAAGTATTCAGAAATTTTACGGGAGTAAGTAAATGATTTAAAAACAAAATCCCCTTCAAAAAATGAGAGGGATTTCTTATGAGCAAACAACCGATCATAAAGAAGGCTCAAAATAAAAGATATTTTTCCGAACAAACAAGTGTTAGTTAATATTTTTTTAAAGAAGTATTTCCTGTCTGGTAAAGTAAAGCTGCTCAATTCCAGTAGTTTTGCGCACCAAAGGATTTAGCCATGTACACGATTAAGGTAAAATTTGAACAGAAAGGATTAGCCCCGGTTACACTAACGAATATAGAACCAGACCACTCACTGCTTGAAGTATTTTTAAAAAACGATATTGATCTTCATCATAATTGCGGGGCGGTTTGTGCCTGTAGTACCTGCCACCTGTATGTTGACAATGGTATGGATTACCTGGAGGAATTATCTGACAGGGAAGAGGATTTTATTGACAGGGCAATTAGTCCGCGCATTAATTCGAGGCTGGGATGCCAATGTGTGCTGATGGAAGATGATGGTGAAATAGAGGTTACGCTGCCGGATCAAACACAGTTTTTGGGAGAATAAATGTTACGGTACAAGTTTGTTTTCTTTTGACCGGGCTATGGTTTTTCATGGCATCCCGGTTGCGTCGCACTCTTGTACTTTCGGAACATTGAGCATCCAGTCCGAAAGAACGAAAGTCGGAAAGAAATACAACAGCATTTACTTTGGGACTTACTGAATTGCTGACTTACGGTCTAACAGTACAAGAGTGCGACGCAAGGAACGGTCAATAGTATTCCTAAAGCCGGGTAAATAACTTTTTCAGGATATAAAAAATTAAAGATTAATGTCAATTTTTGAACTGCCGATTCACTGGAATGATCATGAAGATATTGCGATGAAATTGTACGAACGTTTTGGAGATGAATTTAATGAAGGCAAAATTTACCGCATCCGGTTTACCGATTTGCTGGAGTGGATTCTGCAGATCCCAAACTTTGCCGGCACCCGTGAACAGAGCACCGAAGGCCACCTTGAAATGATACAGAGTGCATGGGTTTACGAGTGGCGCGACAGCCAGAAATAATTAACTGATGTGTGGATTGATTGATCTCATCTGCACATTTACTCATCCGCACATTTGCATATTAGCTTATGAACGTTCTTGAACTGTTTAAACCGATTACCACTTTTGTTTTTGATGTTGACGGCGTATTAACCGATGGCAGTTTGCTGGTGATGCCCGGTGGTGCCATGGTAAGGCGCATGAATATTAAAGATGGGTATGCGCTGCAGCTTGCAGTGAAGAAAGGGTACAATGTGGTCATTATCTCCGGCGGCAATTCCCCGGAAGTAGAAGATCGTTTGAATAAGTTGGGTATAGCCGATGTATTTATGCGGGTAGAAGACAAAAAATTAATACTGCAGGGATACCTGCAAAAGAAAACGATTACACGGAACGAAGTATTGTTTATGGGCGATGACCTGCCCGATTACGATGTAATGAATGAGGCAGGTTTACCTTGCTGCCCCGCCGATGCGGCAATGGATATAAAACAAATATCAAAATATATTTCTCCCCTTAAAGGCGGCGAAGGCTGTGCAAGGGATGTAATTGAAAAAGTACTAAAACTCCGCGGCAACTGGGGCGCCGATACCCATATAAGGGCGCAATAATTATTTATTCTTTCATTCTGAAAGTTTCACTTTTACTTTGTGCATAATTTTTTTTCTTGAAACTGATTACAGCATTTATAAGGCTGGTGCGCTGGCCTAACCTTTTATTTATAGCCCTTACTCAATTTCTGTTTGTGTATGCTGTAATGCTGCCCATATACAACAACAGCGGCATTATGCCCAATGTGCATGGTTTAATTTTCCTGCTCATTTGTATTTCTTCGGTTTTAATTGCGGCAGCAGGTTATATCATCAACGATTATTTCGATCTTAATATAGACCAGGTGAATAAGCCTGATAAACTTGTGGTAGATAAAATCATCAGGCGCAGGTGGGTTATTGTTTGGCATATTGTACTAAGTGTTACCGGCATTGCCATTGGTTTTTATGTTGATTACACCACACACATATTACTGCTTGG
Source organism: Chitinophagaceae bacterium (assembly GCA_025351145.1). GTDB lineage: Bacteria > Bacteroidota > Bacteroidia > Chitinophagales > Chitinophagaceae > Limnovirga. Next base: position 1,458 of record JANXWM010000097.1, on the reverse strand, counting down.
TTTCTCCAATGCGGTTTGTGTTTTCCTGCTGTTTGTTTATTCTATTTCGTTGAAGCGTAAATTTCTTGCAGGTAATATTCTTATATCGCTGCTTACATCGTGGACGATACTGGTGGTTGCCTGGTGCGAGTACAACCATCTTATTAAAATAAACAATGGCCTGCATGCCGATAAAATCCTTCGCGAAACTTTTCTCTACGCAGGTTTCGCGTTTATTATTTCACTTATACGGGAAGTTGTAAAAGATATGGAAGACATGGAGGGCGACAGAAAATACGGTTGCCGCACCATGCCCATTGTATGGGGCATTAATGCTACCAAAGTATTTGTAGCGGTATGGCTGGTAGTGCTTACAGGCGTTTTTCTTATTGTGCAGGTTTATGCATTAAGGCTTGGCTGGTGGCTTAGCGTTTTGTATTCATTAATCCTTATACTGGCACCGTTAATCTGGATATTCAGAAAATTATTTCCCGCACAGTCACCACAGGATTTTCACCGCATAAGTTCTGCCATAAAATTTGTGATGCTTACCGGTATTGTCTCCATGATTTTTTTCAAGGTTTATGCTTAATCAATGTTGTTTAATTTTTTGGACCAGGCAGAAGTATTTAATGGCATCGCCTCTTGCGTCGCACTCTTGTACGTTCAGACCATGAATGAGCAATGAACTACCAACCTCACAACTTACATATCCCAATAAATGAATAATATTGCCGCCATGCAAAAAATCATTCTCGCTTCGCAATCGCCGCGCAGAAAGCAACTGCTCGAATGGGCGGAAGTTCCTTTCGAAATTATAATTGTGACAACAGATGAAAACTACCCTGATACATTGCCGGTTCAAGAGGTTGCAGTATATATAGCAAAGCATAAAGCCATAGCAGTTAAAGCAACGCTTAACAGTGATTATAAAAATCGCACCATACTTGCAGCAGATACAATTGTGGTGCTCAACGAAAGAATTATCGGCAAACCAAAAGACAGGCAGGATGCCATTGAAATTTTAGAAGCGCTTTCGGGCAATCATCATAAAGTAATTACCGGGGTGGTAATACTCAATGGAGAAAAAGAAATTGCTTTTGCCAATGTTACCGATGTGCTTTTTCACCCGCTTACCAGCAGCCAGATTGAATTTTATGTAGACAAATACAAGCCTTACGATAAAGCCGGTGCTTATGCCATTCAGGAATGGATTGGTGTAATTGGTATACAATCCATTAGCGGTGATTTTTATAATGTAATGGGTTTGCCCGTAAGCCGCGTGGTGCAGGAATTAGAAAAGTTGAATGGGGGTGAAGTTTAGCATTAAAGTGATTATTTTTCGCTTCAATCTACGCTTCTATACAACTCCTAAGCAGCGGCAGCCTTTAGTTCAATGAGTTTACGTTCATAGAAAGCTATTTTGGCAGTTCTTTGCTTTTCCTGGTACGCCTTTAAATCCAGCGGGGTAAATATTTT
>JANXWM010000086.1 GCA_025351145.1 Chitinophagaceae bacterium | reverse complement strand
CCAATGGCGGCACATCCAAAGCTTTCTACAGAAGATGCGGCCGAGATGATCAAATACATTATGAGCCTTTCCCAGCCAAAACCAAAAGTAAAATCCTTACCTGCAACAGGAACTTATACTACCAAACTACAGCCCAATGATAAAGGCCAGGGTGTATATATTTTCCGTGCTGCTTACACCGATCGTGGCGCAAATGGTTTGCCGGGTGTGGCTTCTGAAGAAACATTTACATTGCGCAGCGCAACTATCAATCCATCAAAATATGATGAAGTGGTTGACGCAACAAAGATGAGTTTTGGGGGTAATAATTTGGTTATTCCTTCAAAGTCCGGCGGCTACATCAGCCTTAAACAAATTGATCTTACAGCAATTACCAGCATAGAAATAACTGCCATGGCGCCTAAAGCGCAATTGAATGCAGAAGGCGGCACCATTGAATTGCATATAGATGCACTCAATGGAAAACTGTTGGGCAAAACGCCATTCATTGGCGATGCAGGTGGTGGCTTTGGTGCTGGTGGTAAACCTGTTTCACTTCCGGTAACGCCAACAGAAGGCATGCACGATATCTATCTTGTATTTACAAATCCAAATGCCAAACTCGGTGCTTCCTTAATGGTTGTGTTGAACACCGTATTCAAAACTGCAGATTCAGCCAGCACTCAAACCGTTCAGGCAGTTGTTCCAAAAGCTGACCTCAATGATTATGCTGGTAAATACAAAATGGCCAACCTGCCATTCCCTTATATTGAAGTAGCCGTGCAGGACGGCAAGCTCATGATGAAAGCAGGCGACCAGGGCGGCGAGATAACAGCCACAAATGAAGCTGATAAGTTTGATGCAAACGGGCAGTCAACACTATTATTCATCCGCGACGAAAAGAAAAAAGTGATCAGGGTAAGAATGGAAGCCAGTGGGTTTAAGTTCGAAGGAGACAAAGAATAATTTTTTGGGCCAAACAGTTGAATATGCATTGAGCTTTCGTTGCGTCGCACACTTGTACGTTTCGAATTTGATTGAGCTGTTCCCAAAGCGAAGATGAGAGCGAAAGCCATTGGCTTTATGGTCAACACTAGCTTTAAAATATTTTTTTAACCGGAAGCCTTGAAGTACCTTTTGCCAATTAAATTTTCCATATAAACACGCATTAAAACACTTGTCATGAAAAGAAGAAATTTTATACAATCAGGAACATTGGCGGCTGCAAGCTTACTGCTTGGGCACTCTGCTATGGCAGGAGCACTTTCTTATAAAAAAAAGTTTCCATCTGCCGGTCTTCAGCTATACACGCTCGGTGACTTAATGTCAACCGATCCCAAAGGCACTTTACAAAAACTGGCTGCCATTGGTTATAAGGAGCTCGAAAGTGCAGGTTCTCAAAAAGGAAATTTTTATGGGTACAAACCAAAAGAATTGGCTGCCATGATAAAAGATGCAGGTATGATGTGGCGTTCAGCGCATGTGGGTGGTGCTCCTTTTACTATGGCGAGCATTATGAAGATGGCCAAAACGGCTGAGGATTCAGCAAGAATTCAAAAGTATATGGAACGTATGAAAGACGCGCCAAAATCGCTTAACCTTAAAGAAAATCCGCAGGAGCTAGCCGATGCTGCTGCAGAAGGTGGCATAAGCTACCTCGTATGTTCCAGCATACCTGTAAGCACATTAGATGAAATTAAAACAGCGGCAGATGTGTTCAGCAAAGCAGGCGAAGCCTGCAAAAAAGTGGGTGTGCAATTTGCCTACCACAACCATACCAGTGAGTTTGACGAAGTAGAAGGGCATCGTGCATTTGATTACATTCTTGACAATACTGACAAAGACCTGGTGAAGATGGAATTGGATCTTGCCTGGGCCACCAAAGCAAAACAAGACCCTGTTGCGTTGTTTAAACTGCATCCCGGCCGTTACCCGCTGTGGCATGTAAAAGATCTTGATAAAGCCACGATGAATCCTGCAGAAGTAGGCACCGGTGTTGTTGATTTTAAACGCATTTTTGATAATGCCAAAGAATCAGGTATGAAGTATTTCTTTGTAGAACAGGATGGGGCACCGCAACCATTGCAAAATGTTACCAATAGTTATAATTACCTTGATAAATTAC
>JANXWM010000055.1 GCA_025351145.1 Chitinophagaceae bacterium | reverse complement strand
AGAAAGCATTTGTTCATTTTTGGCAAAGAATATCTATGGCAGTGCTTTAACTGCCATTACAATTTTACCAGGCAGATAATAAACTTAAATTTTTTATGGACCGGGCAGAGAAGCTTTGGGCATCGTCTCTTGCGTCGCACTCTTGTACGTTCTCACGGTATTGAACATTAGGAATACAAGACCGAGTAGCCAATAACAAACTACTCTTTGCCCCCTTGCCTGTTGCCTTGTTGCCTTTTGTTCTTCAGTACAAGAGTGCGACGCAACAGACCTTTAATAGCATTCCTTCAGCCGGATCCATAAAATTGTTCTATAACTTGAAGACTGTTCAAATAATTTTACCGGTAAAAGATCAATAGGGCATTCTTGCTTAATGTGTTTAACTTTGATTAAATCAGTAGAATCCTTTGAAACCAGCATTGCTTATTATATTAGTGTGCTTTGTTACTTTATCTGCCCGTTCACAATACTATCTGCGGGGTTCTGTTTACGACGAGCATGGCCAGGGAATTTACAACGTAAAAATTTTATTAAAGTCAAAAGGGACCATCCTTTTTTATACCGGCGCTTCGGGTGCATTTGGTATTCCCGTATCGGTAATGATTGATACCATTACGCTGCAGGCCGATGGTTTTGAAATATTGAAAACGGTGGCCAATGCAAAATCGTACCAGTCATTTACATTAAAATCTATCGACGGAAGTTCAGTTGTTATAAAACCAAAACTGATATCACTGATACCTAAGAACAAAGACCAGGTTTACAATAGTTACATACCCGAAGGTGAAACTTATACAACACTTATTGAAAATGATTTTACTGCCGCAGATAAATTTCCTGCTACAGGATTCGCACTCAATATTAACCGTGCATCGTACAGTAACATCCGGCGTTTTATTAACATGGATATGAAAGTGCCGCCCGATGCAGTGCGTATTGAAGAGATGCTGAATTACTTCAATATTTCTGACAGCGTAAAAAACAACACAGGGCATTTTACCTGCAGCACACAGCTTACACAGGCACCATGGAATTACAATAACCGCCTGCTTTACATTAACCTTAAAGCGCCGTTTTTAAACGTAGACAGCATACCGCCTACCAACCTTGTTTTTCTTATTGATGTGTCTGGCTCTATGGACGAACCCAACCGTTTACCGCTGTTGAAAGACGCTTTTAAAATGCTGGTAAATAATCTTCGCCCGCAGGATACAGTTGCCATTGTAATGTATGGCGGCGTGGTGGGCACATGGCTGCCGCCGGTTTCGGGCATGTATAAAGACAGCATAAAAACATCCATCGAAAAATTAGAAGCCGGTGGCGAAACACCCGGCGAAGCGGCTATTAAAACTGCGTATGCACTGGCACAGAGAATGTTTCATAAAGATGCAAACAACAGGATCATACTCGCCACCGACGGCGATTTTAACGTAGGCCAAACAAGCGATAAAGACCTGGAAGATATTGTAGTGCAGCACCGGCAATCGGGTATTGAACTTACCTGTCTTGGTGTGGGCATGGGCAACTATAAAGACAGTAAATTAGAAGGCCTTGCAAAAAAAGGCAATGGCAATTTTGCATACATCGATAATATTCACGAAGCGGAAAAAGTGCTGGTTACAGAGTTTACCAAAACCATGTATGCAGTGGCAAATGATGCCTTTGTAAACATCCGTTTTAACCCGCTTTATGTAAAGCGTTACAGGCTCATTGGTTTCGATAACAAGAAAGATTTGCTAAACGATACTACCAACGAACTCGAAGGCGGCGAGGTGGGCACGGGCCATTCGTTTACGGCGGTTTTTGAAATAGAACCTGCTGGATATTTAAGCGACAGCGCCATGCGCAGCAATACAGATATAAACATTGCAGACCTCATGCTGCATTATAAAATTTCAGGAAATGATGCAGATATTACGACGCCTTTTACAGTGCAGAATAATTACACTGCGTTTAACGAAACCCCTAACCCCATTCGTTTTGCCAGCGCTTTAATTATGTTTGGCGGTTTGTTAAAACAGTCTGCGCTTTGGAAAAATTATACATGGAACGATGTGATCAATACCGCCAAAGCATCTTACAATACCGGCAGTTTCGCAGAAACAGAATTTGTATCCCTCGCCGAAAAAGCAAAGAAACTTTACACTCCGGAAAAAAAGAAAAAGCGTAAAAAGAATAAAGGAGATGAGTGACTTTTTGAGCCATGCTGAAGGAATTCTATAAAGCTTTGGTTGCGTCGCACTCTTGTACAATTCGGAGCTACGTTGAGCTGGAAAAACAAGGATATTTTAAATATTTGCAAATTCCTTAGAGTGCCTTAAAAAAGATTTTCTAAGATTATTTAAACATATTGAATTTTATCATCAACATTACTATCGAACAGATAATTTCCTGCCATGTTCAAAGGCTATAAAAGCTGAGTGCGCATAAGAATATTATCTTTACAACTCAATCTTGGAAAATGATTAAAGAAGTAATTATAAAAAATTTTAAAAGTATATCTGAACAAACATATAAGTTTTCAGATTTTGATTTGCTTGTTGGAAGAAATAATAGCGGTAAGAGTACAATACTCCAAGCAATGGCGATATGGCAGTACTGTGTTGATGAATTTCATCGAATGAAAAGAACCGGAAAATCTGGAGCACAAATAGTATTACCAAATTTTGCGGCATTACCATTACCTGAATTCAATTTATTATGGACAAATAAAATCGATAGAAAGTATCAAAATGGAAGCAAGAGTGCCGAATATATATTGATTGAAATAAATATTAAATATTTGAAGATAGATGGTTCATCTGGAGAATTTGGAGTTTCACTCCGATATCAAACACCGCAATCAATTTACGCTATTCCTGTAAAAGGCTGGGCGGAATTTAATAATTTGGATAAAACAGGAGAACTTCCCAGAATAGTTTATGTTCCACCATTTTCAGGATTAGACCCATTTGAACAGTGGGCCGATGATGGGGTAGTAAGACAAAATGTTGGTAAAGGGCAACCGGGTTCGGTTTTACGTAATCTTTTATTTAGAGTAATTGATAGATATGAATCTAATAAAGATGGAAAAACAATCAGAATAAAACCGGATAAAATTAATAATTGGAAAACCATTCAAACAAAAGTGAAGGAATGGTTTGATGTTAATCTTCTGCCGCCTGAGTATGAGAAAGGAATTAGTATTAATATTGAATCAAAATACGAAAACGAAAAAGGGAAAGAATTTGATATCATTTCAGGAGGAAGTGGATTTCATCAGGCATTAACTCTGCTGGCGTTTTATTACGGATATGAAGGAGTTACTACAATTTTGTTTGATGAACCTGATGCACACATGCATGTAAATCTTCAAAGAGAAATATTAAATTATTTCAGGCAATTAAAAACAACTCAATTTATTATTGCAACTCATGCAGAAGAGTTTATTAAAGGCGTTGAACCGGAAAATATTTATTCAGTTCTAAAGCAGAAACCAGAAAGAGTTAATAGTAATCCTGAAATTATCACTGCATTATCTGATGTTGGTAATATGGCAATTGTTAGAACTCAACAAGATCCATTTATTTTATATGTTGAGGGAGAAGATGATGAAAGGATATTGAATGCATGGGCAGCTGTATTGAAAAAAGAAAATATTTTGAAGAGATTTTATATTGAATCAATGGGCGGTACAAGTAAGGTGGAAATGAAAAATAAAGCAGATAAGCATTTTGCAGGCTTAAAAAGAATTGTTCCAAATGTTAAAAGATTGATGTTATTTGATTTTGATACAGAAGAAACTTCATTTCATCCGCAGCCAAATAATCCGGCATTATATGAATGGAATAGAAAAAATATCGAAAACTATTTATTAGTTCCTGAGGCTTGGAAAAGAGCTATTCTTGACAAAAGAAATGAAAGTGCCAATAATCTATTTAATAAACCAATGCAGGATGTGGTGGATGATTTTTTTATCGGTGAGAATCTCACTTTGCCACCGAGTAAATCATGGAGAAATATTGATGCAAATATTTTTAAAATTATAGATGGTAAAAGAATTTTATTCGAACAACCTAATTCATTATTTCAGATATTAAATTCTACTTATAGTATAAAAATCAACCGTGAAGTTATTTGTAGAAATTTCCTTTCAGATGAACTGCATATTGATATTATTGTTTTTTTCGAAAAACTTGAAGCAACGATAACGCCTAATTGAACTTAAAGAAATTTAGATTACGTATAAATGAATTTCATTTTTGGTCGCTGAGAAAAATTAAATCACTTCAATCATCGCTTCCATCAAAGCTTCATTCATATTCCAACCGCACAAGTGTGCGACGCAACAGGCGATGCTATAAAATACAAATGTTGGGTTCATAAAAATAAAAAAGCCAGCTTATGCAGCCGGCTTTTTTATTCGTTATAAGTGCAAGTATTTTTTTATTCAGCAATAACAGTTTGCTTCTTATCGTCCTGCATTAACTCTACGCTGCGGTTAATGAAAGTGGTAAGGTCATTCCCCTTCAATAAACCCTGCGAAAGCAACGCAAGATCAGCAAGCGTTTTAATTTGCTTATGCTGTTTATCTGCATTTTCTTCTTTCAATAAATTTTGATAAATAGGATGATTGCCATTTACGGTAAGCGTTACTTCGTCGGGCATTGTGGCGTAGAACGCAGCCATACCGCCACCTGCAGCACCCATATCTTTCATGCGGCGCATAAATTCAGGGCGTGTTGCAACAACCGGTGCCGTTTCGGGGTTCAATCCTTTTATCTCTACCGTTACATGCAGTTCTTTTGTTTCGGGCGTAAATAAATCTTTCAGTTTTGCTTCTTCGTCTTTGCTTAAAACGCTGTCTGTATGTTCCTGTTTGTCTATGATGTTGTCAACAATATCTGCATCCACACGTACAAAATGAACGTTCTCCCATTTCATTTCCATGCTATTCAGAAAAGCAGCATCTATCAATGTTTCCAGCTTTATAATAATGTAACCTTTGGCGCTGCATGCCTGTATGTATGCATCCTGCTGAACAGGATCAGTAGTATAAAGAATTACCTGCTTGCCTTCTTTATTTTTCTGTAAAGTTTCGGTAGCAATTTTATATTCTTCAAACGTGTAGAATTTTTTGTCAACAGTATCCTGCAGAATTACAAACTTGTTTGCCTTCTCTAAAAACTTATCATCGGTCATCATGCCGTACTTTACAAACAGGCCAAGGCTTTCCCATTTTTCTTCGAAAGATGCTCTGTCGGTACGGAAAATTTCATCGAGTTTATCCGCTACTTTTTTAGTGATGTAAGAGTTGATCTTCTTCACATTCGGGTCGCCCTGTAAATAGCTGCGGCTAACGTTCAACGGAATATCCGGACTGTCGATTACGCCATGCATCAGCATCAGGAATTCCGGTACTATTTCCTTTACCTCATCGGTAACAAAAACCTGGTTGCTGTACAGCTGAATTTTATCTTTCTGTATTTCGTAGCTCTGTTTTATTTTAGGGAAATACAACACACCCGTTAAGTTAAATGGATAGTCCACATTCAGGTGGATCCAGAACAAAGGCGTTTCGCCGTAAGGGTATAATTCTTTATAAAAATTCTGGTAATCTTCTGTTGTAAGTTCGCTGGGTTTTTTTGTC
>JANXWM010000175.1 GCA_025351145.1 Chitinophagaceae bacterium | reverse complement strand
CGATAGGCAAAGAAACTTATTTCAGTTCACTGTTCATTCTTGGTTCGAACGTACAAGTGAGTGACACAACGAAGCCCAATAGATAACATGGTGCCCGTTCAATAAAAAAAGTGCATTAAGTAGCAACAAAAACAAGAAGTAATTTTATATTTCACTAAACACTAACCAACTACATGGTACTTATGAGAGCCTTCTTAAAAATATTAGCGATGCTGTTACTGCCTGTACAACTATTGGCACAACGAAGCAATGCTGACAGCCTCAGAATGAACCTTGCAAAAGCAACACAGGATTCGGTGCGGTATATTTTGAATTATCAACTGAATATTTATTATGAAGAGCTTAATGCAGATTCAGCACTTTATTACGGGGAACAGGCTTTAGCAGTTGCAAAGCGAAATAGGCAAAAGCTTGCAGAGGCGGAAGCTTTAACAGCGCTTTCCTATCAATTAATGGCTGGTGGAAAATACAGAGAGTCATTGGATGATTTATTACAGGCATTTAAAATTGCTCAAAATCAGGAAAACGAAAAAAACAGTTGGCTTGTGCCTGATCCTAACCTGTCAATCCACAACAACAGGCTGCTCACATTAGCACGAATACACAACAATCTCGGGAATTTGATGAATTACACAGAAAACCGGGAGCAGGAAATATTTCATTTTAAGGAAGCCATACGCCTTTCGGAGGCAATTGAAAACAAAGATTGGATACTTATTACCACTGGCAACTTAGCGCTTACATACTACCTGCTGAATAAACTCGATACAGCGCTTTACTATGCAAAATGGGCAGAATCAGTATGGGAAGCTGGTCTGAAAAAGAACGGATTTGGCTGGCCTCTTACTACATTGGGAGATATCTATTTAAAAAAGCAAAATTTGCCTTTGGCGATGCAGTATTATCACGAAGCAATAAGCGTTTCTAAAAATTACCATAACCTGGGAAGTTTAACATTTGTCTACTTCAGCTTAACTAAACACTTCATAGCTGAAAAATCAAAAGATTCAAGCCTGTATTATAGTATCAAAACGAGTGAGTCATTGAGGGCATTGGGTTTTGGGTCGTTTAACGGCGTAATGAACATGGGCACAGCATATGAAAACTTATATCTTAGTTATCAGCTGGGCAATCAATCTGACAGCGCTGGTAAATATCTGGCCCTTGCGCTGGTAACAAAAGACAGTTTATATAAACAAAGAATAAAAAGTTTAACAGAATTTCAAAACCAGACGTTTGCAGAACAGCTAAAGACAGAGAACCTCGAGAAGGAAAGAATGGCATATCAAAACAAGGTAAGAACCTATGCTATGGTAGGCGGTTTATTTGTTTTGTTACTGATTGGTTTACTGCTTTATCGCAATAACATACAGAAACAAAAAGCAAACAAAGTTTTAGAAACAACGCTATCCAATCTAAAGTCCACCCAATCCCAACTCATCCAATCAGAAAAAATGGCAAGCCTTGGAGAACTAACCGCCGGCATTGCGCATGAAATTCAGAACCCATTAAACTTCGTGAATAATTTTTCTGAAGTTAATAAAGAAATGGTTGATGAAGCAGCAGAAGAAATAAATAAAGGAAATTATGAGGAAGTAAAATTTATATTGAATGACATCAAAGAAAATTCAGAAAAAATAAATCATCATGGCAAACGTGCAGATGCAATTGTAAAAGGCATGTTGCAACATTCGCAGGCAAGTACAGGTAAAAAAGAACCAACAAATATTAATGCATTGGCGGATGAATATTTGCGATTGGCGTATCATGGTCTGCGTGCAAAAGACAAAGAGTTCAATGCAACAATGAAAACTGATTTTGATGAAAGGATTGGCAACATCAATATTATTCCACAAAACATTGGAAGAGTATTATTGAATTTATACAACAATGCGTTTTATGCTGTTTGTGAAAAGAAGAAACAGCAAACAGAAAATTATGAACCAACAGTTTCAATAAGTACAAAAAAAATAACCGATATGGTTATAATTAAAGTTGCTGATAACGGTTTCGGCATTCCTCAAAAAATAGTAGACAAAATATTTCAGCCATTCTTTACCACCAAACCCACAGGACAGGGAACGGGCTTGGGTTTGAGTTTAAGTTATGACATTGTAAAAGCACATGGTGGTGAATTGAAAGTTGAAACTAAAGAAGGTGAAGGAAGTGAATTTATTATTCAATTGCCATTTTAATATCCTTGTCTTCGACAAATAAATATTTTATATGAATGAGATGGTTTATTATATTTCTTTATACGCTTCTGTAAGTATGGTGTTGAGCCTGTTGTTCTGGTTTCTGTACTTTCAAAACCGATCAGAAAAAGTGCTTTTATTTATTGCACTGGAAATGTCTTTCTTGCTACTCCAACTGATTTGCACTGTAATCTATTCAACTACAGAAGATATATTCACTAATGGGTTCTTTCACACGTTTTCTGATATTTTCTGGGGTTTGGAAACGGCCGCCCACATTTTAATTCTAACGTTAGTTTTCCGTAAGAAAAGAACTCTCTTTTTTAGTTCGGTGATTGTTGCATTGTCTTTTTTCCCAATTACTGGCGATTTTTTACATCTGACTACCTATTACTGGCTGTCATTTCAGTTATTGCTACTTATTGTTTCCACGTACCTTATTATTTCCTCGTGGAAAAGTTTAAATGGTGCACAATGGGCCGTTGTTCCCGGCATTGTTATCACTTTTGTATTTTCTGCTTTCTTTCAATATCAGTCATTGATGCATTATGGGGCGTGGCCATTTCCCTATTGTTTTGTGTTATTGGGAGGCGTCTTTCTTTCCTTCCCTCTTTCTCTTATGATATATGTGGCCATGCGTTTCAAGGAAATCTTAAAAGATGTTGAACGCAATGCACTGGAGGTTGTTCAATTATTAGAAGAGAAAAAAGAGCAGGCAATAAAGCAGCAGCAAATATTAGAAGAAGAAGTGGCAAGACAAACAATTGAACTTAGAACATCATTTGAAAATCTAAAATCCACACAATCACAACTCATCCAGTCAGAAAAAATGGCAAGCCTTGGAGAACTCACTGCTGGTATTGCACATGAGATACAGAACCCGTTAAACTTCGTGAATAATTTTTCGGAAGTAAGTAATGAATTGGTTGATGAAATGAATGATGAATTAGATAAAGGAGATATTGCAGAAGCAAAAACAATTGCAACAGATATTAAACAAAATCTTGAAAAAATAAATCATCATGGCAAACGTGCAGATGCAATTGTAAAAGGCATGTTGCAACATTCGCAGGCAAGTACAGGTAAAAAAGAACCAACAAATATTAATGCATTGGCGGATGAATATTTACGATTAGCGTATCATGGTCTCCGTGCAAAAGACAAAGAGTTTAATGCAGATTTTAAAACAGAATTTGATGAGAGTATTGGTAAGATAAATATTGTTCCGCAGGATATTGGACGAGTGTTATTGAATTTATATAACAATGCTTTTTATGCAGTAAATGAAAGGCAAAAGGCAGAAAGCTCAAAGCTAAATGCCGAAAACCGACACGTCCCAACAGTCACTGTTGTCACTAAAAAGCTAAATGCTAATATTGAAATAAGAGTTGCTGATAATGGCAACGGCATTCCGCAAAAAGTAGTTGATAAAATCTTCCAGCCATTCTTTACCACAAAACCGACGGGACAAGGAACAGGTTTGGGTTTAAGTTTGAGCTACGATATTATTAAAGCACATGGCGGAGAAATAAAAGTGGAAACTAAGGAAGGTGAAGGTTCAGAGTTTATAATTATTTTATCTCTTTAAAAATAATCCGGTAATGACAAACCAGACTGCCCGAACTATTTACCTTGAAGTATTTATCGTCCTGTTATTGATCATACATTTTTCATGTTCCCCTGACAATAAAAATGTTTCCGGAAACATTGCCGTTAAAATAATCGAAGCTAAAGGTTCTGTTGTTCCTATTAATAGTATGGAAAAACCAAAAGTCACTATGGTTGACGAGCGTAAACTTAAAAAAGCTCCTATTGGCAACCTTGAAGTTACGCCCATCAGGAGTAATATACACATGGCAAATAAAACTAAAATTGCATCTGCGGTTAAGCTTTATATCTGCACACCGGGCAAGGATAGTTTTCAGTTGCCACAAAAACTAATCATAACCGGCCACACTATAGAGGCTGGTATACCAGAGCAGGTTGTTGCAACAGATGGATACATTAAAGAAAGCAATCCTGAAAATTTCAGATCTTTTGGTATGCAGCAAGGCTTAAAGTCTTTGCAAGTGAATTGTTCAATGGAAGACGGGGCAGGGAACCTTTGGTTTGGAACCGTAGCAGGCGTTTCAAAATATGACGGCAAAACTTTTACGAACTACACTAAAAAAGAAGGACTTGGCGGTAATGATGTTAGATGTATGATTGAAGACAGGTCAGGAAACATTTGGTTCGGCACTCAAGATGGGGGTCTGACAAAATATGACGGTAAATATTTTACAAGGTTTGCAGAAAAAGACGGCTTGAGCACCAATGTTTGGTGTGCATTAGAAGATAAGGCAAGTAATCTTTGGTTTGGAACAGATGATGGTTTGTTTAGGTTTAATGGCACCGACTTTAGTCATTTTACAGGAAAGCAGGGCATGGGGAATAATTCCAACATCGTGACGGGTTTAACACAGGACAGATCCGGGAATATCTGGATTGGAATGGAAAGTGGAAACGTATCGAAGTATGATGGCAGCTCATTTTCTAATTTCACCGTAAAAGGTAGCGAGAGCGATAATTTTGTCTGGAGTGTTTTAGAAGACCGCAAAGGAAATATATGGTTTGGTACGCAGGACGAAGGAGCATCAAAATACGATGGTACAAACATTACACATTTTACATTTGAGGACGGACTATGTAACAATAGCATTAACGCTATTACCGAAGACAGATTTGGCAATATTTGGTTCGCAACTTATGATGGTGCATCCAGCTATGATGGTAAATCTTTCACCAATTTTCAGGATAAAGAAGGCCTCTTAAATAACCATGTTAACAGCATATTGGAAGACAGGTCCGGTAACAGATGGTTTAATACAAATGACGGCGTATCAAAATACAGTGGTAATATTTTTTCGTTTGTTACCGATAAAGAAGGGTTGAAAGCGGATATAGTTACTGATATCACAGGAGACAGAAACGGCAATACCTGGTTCTGCACTTTTGAAGGAGTATCAAAATACGATGGTAAGTCCTTTACATTCTTTACAGACAAAGATCAGCTATCCGATAATACTGCTACCGGCATTGTAGAAGATGAAAAAGGGAATATCTGGTTTAGCTGTTTTGGTGGCGCCGGTATTAAATTTGATGGCAAAGACTTCACCTATTTTACCAGGAAAGATGGAATAATCAGCAGCATTCTAATGTGTATTGCAAAGGACAGGGCCGGCAATATTTGGTTTGGCTCTACAAGGGAAGGCGTATCAAAATACGATGGTAAATCATTTACGAACTATACCGAAAAGCAAGGTTTAATAAGCGATCGGATTAATGATATCGCTGAAGACCACAACGGGGACATCTGGTTTTGTACAGATAGTGGCTTATCAAAATTTGATGGCAAATCATTTACTAATTTTTCCAACAAAAGCATTTTTGATATCGGGGTTGTATCCTGCATGTCCATAGACCGGGCCGGAAACCTGTGGTTTGGCACCAATGACGGCGTGGTAAAATACGATGGTAAATTCTTTACAAAATTAACTGACAAAGTTGGCCTTGTAAATAATGTTGTTACCGGCATATTGGAGGATAAAAACAGAACCCTCTGGTTTGCAACAAAAGAAGGCCTCAGCAGCATCAGTCAAACTAAATTAGCCGAACTGACTAAAAAAATTGCCAGCAATACAGTCAATGAAAAAGATGTCTTTTTTAAAAACTATACCTACGAAGATGGGTTCTTAGGCATTGGAAGCGGCTTTGGTGCAATGTATGAAGCAAATGACGGCATCTGGATAAGCACTTACGACAGGCTTACAGCGTATCATCCCCAGTCAGCGGCTTTTTACGATAGCTTTCCTCCCACAATGCAGGTTAATGGCATAGAACTGTTTAATGAAAAAATTCCATGGCAAAACCTCGCAGGCAAAAAAGATACAAGTATTGTATTGGGTAACGGAATTGCGGTTAATGATATCAAATTTGACAGCACCGGCAAATGGTATGGAATGCCCGTAAATTTAAGCCTGCCTTACAATTGCAATTACATCAATTTTAATTTCACAGGCATCACCATGCATCAGCCGGGACATGTAAAATATCAATATAAGCTGGAAGGCATGGATGAAAACTGGAGTGCTGTTACCAGCAGGACTACAGCACCTTACGGCAATCTGCCGCATGGCACTTATACATTTAAAGTAAAATCCATGAACAGCAGGGGAGTCTGGAGCCAGCCTGCTGCATATACTTTTACCATCCGCCCCCCGTGGTGGCAAACATGGTGGGCCTACAGTATCTACCTGTTGCTGCTGGCATTTGCCGCATGGGGGCTGCACCGTTATCAAATAAAACGCGCTATAAAAAAAGAGCGTGAAAAAAACCAGGCCCGTGAGCTGGAACAAGCAAGGGAAATAGAAAAAGCCTACACAGAACTTAAAGCTGCACAAGCACTACTCATCCAATCAGAAAAAATGGCATCGCTTGGAGAACTCACTGCGGGCATTGCACATGAGATACAAAACCCGTTAAACTTTGTGAATAATTTTTCTGATATAAATACCGAGTTGATTGCTGAAATGAAAGATGAAATTGACAAAGGAAATATTGATGAAGTAAAAGCTATTGCAAATGATATTGCTGATAATGAACAAAAAATAAATCACCATGGCAAACGTGCCGATGCCATTGTAAAAGGCATGCTGCAGCATTCGCAAAAAAGCAGTGGACAAAAAGCACCTGCTGACATTAATAAACTGGCCGATGAATATTTGCGCCTCTCATATCATGGCCTTCGGGCAAAAGACAAAGAGTTTAATGTAACAATGAAAACGGAGTTTGATGAAACCATTGGCAACATCAATATCATACCTCAGGATATTGGCAGAGTGTTATTAAACATTTACAACAATGCTTTTTATGCAGTTAGTAAGCTCTCTAACTCCCTAAAGGGAGAACAATACAAGCCTCTTGTATCAGTTAAAACACAAAAAATAAACTCCCCTTCAGGGGTTGGGGGCATTGAGATAAAAGTAAGTGACAACGGCAACGGCATTCCTCAAAACATCATTAATAAAATCTTTCAGCCATTTTTTACAACAAAGCCAACAGGCCAGGGAACTGGGCTGGGATTGAGTTTGAGCTACGATATTATTAAAGCACATGGTGGTGAAATAAAAGTGGAGAGTAAAGAAGGCGAAGGAACCGAATTTATTATACAGCTTCCTGTATAGATTTTATTTTTTGTACCGGGCTAAAGAATATGAATGAAGCTTTACTTGCGTCGCACTCTTGTACTGAGGGAAGAAAAGGCAACAAGGCAACAACGCAAAGAGGCAATAGCAAGCAGAGAATACAAATACAGAATTCAAGTTTTACGTGTTGGTCTTCGCGTTGCTGCTTCATAATCTGAAAGTACAAGAGTGCGACGCAAGGAACGATCAATAGAATTACCTCTGCCAGGCTCAAAAAAATACTATAACAATTTATTCGCCTTCATCCAGTTTACACAACGTTCAAACCAAAGATCGGTGGTAGTAGTATTGTTTAATCCAAAGCCGTGGCCTCCCTGTTCATAGATATGTATTTCGGCAGCAACATGGTTCTTATGCAAAGCTTCATAATACTTAATACTGTTCTCCGGGTTTACAGCGCCATCATCTGAAGCATGTACCAAAAAAGCAGGCGGCGTTTGCGCAGTTACCTGCTCTTCGCTGGAGAAATAATGCAGTAATTTTTCATCGGGTACTTTACCAATAAGCGCATCCCTGGAACCAATGTGGCCGATGCTGTCGTTGAAACTGATAACCGGGTAAATCAATAAAGAAAAATCTGGGCGAAGGTTTTCACCCGCAAGTTCTTTGCGCACCGGATCGTTAAAATGCACGCTTGCTGAAGCGGCCAGATGCCCGCCAGCACTAAAACCCATAATGCCCACTTTTTTTTCATCCATGCCATATTGCTTTGCATTTTTACGGATGAAATATAATGCCTGCTGCGCATCCATTAAGGGAACAAAAGATTTATTGGTCATACATGCATCATTGGGCAAACGGTAACGCAGTACAAATGCAGTAACGCCAATTTTATTAAATGCCAGCGCAAGATCAGCACCTTCGTGGCCTGCGGCAACAACCCCGTATCCACCGCCGGGACAAATCAATACAGCCGTACCATTTCTTTTTTCTTTAGGCGCTTCGTACACCGTGAGTGTAGGTTTGGTAATATGCTCTACGATCAGCAGCCCGGCTTTGTTCCAGCTTGTATCAATAAACTCACGCTGCACAACATCGCATGGTTTTGCATTGGGTATTTCGCCTTCGTACAGCGGTATAACTTTCTGGGCATTTAAAGACGACAGTGTAAACATAACAGCGGCCAATAACGTTAATGGTTTGTACATGGCAAATTTGAATTGGATGATTGTATATTACATTTCTATAATTGCGTAAGTTATAATAAAACATAAAAGCCTTTAAATCTTTTTACTTGAATTGTACTTTAACGATAGTGCGTTACCCGAAATATACGGGCTTTGCCGGCTTTCTTTCGATGGCTTTTTTTCGCATTCCGCTTATGCTGAATAGAAACATTAGTTTCTGGAAACTGCTTGGCTGCGGCAGGAATGGCACATTCGATATTCACCCCGACTGGCGGCAATGGGGTGTGCTTTCGGTTACCGGCGCAATGAATAACTATAAACTGCAAACCATAAATTACAAACTCATCTATGGGTCTTTTATTAACTGGTGGTGGCAGTTTTTTAAGTGCGAAATTTTTACAATATTACTTGAACCCATAGAAGGCCATGGTTTATGGGATGGCAAAGAGCCGTTTGGGATTTTACCTAAACAAACAAATTATGAAGGCTTGATTGCTGTGCTTACAAGGGCAACCATCAGGCTGAGTAAATTAAAAAGTTTCTGGAAAAATGTTGGCGGCGTTGCTTCAAAAATGGATGGTGCACCGGGCTTTATAACCTCCATTGGCATTGGCGAAGTGCCGTGGATAAAACAAGCCACCTTCAGTGTATGGCAAAGCAAAGAAAGTATGAAGAAGTTTGCTTATAAAATGCACGAACATGCAGCAGTGATCCGCAAAACAAAACAGGAAAACTGGTACAGTGAAGATATGTTTGTACGCTTTAAACCCATTGCTGTTTTTGGTACTTTGAATGGCATAAATCCATTAGAAGGAAAGTTGTAGATTTGCCCTAACGATAGTTTGTATATGAAGAATAACTGCTTCACATTTTGGCCATGCATTTCATTTGCATTACAATTATTACCGGTGAATTTCCACATCCCCGGTTAATGTGATTATGCCTTCTTATAATCATAATATTTTAACGGGCCGTTACTCATCATCCACTACTCACCACTCACGTTATGAAGAATATAAAGCTGATAGAAGTACCATCAGAAATAGGCGCAGGTTCACGCGGCGCAAGCTTGGGCATCGAAGCCATAAAAATTGCAGCACTCGATTTTATGAGCAGTTTTTTTGTGCACTTTCCTTCAGAAAAAATACCTTCAGAAAATAAGATCCTGTTTGAACCTATTGACTCGCCCTATGCCAAAAGGGTGAAAGGCATTATTTTGATGTACGATAAAATTGCAAAGGCGGTAAGCGATACCATTAAAAACAATTTCTTTCCGGTTGTATTAAGCGGCGACCACAGCAATGCAGGTGCTACCATTGCGGGTATTAAAATGGCAAAGCCAAACAGTAAACTCGGCATCATCTGGATCGATGCGCATGCCGATCTGCATACGCCATATACCACACCTTCGGGCAATATGCATGGCATGCCGCTGGCAACAGCTATCAATGAAGACAATGAAGATTGTGCAGTGCACGAGCTTGATGAAGAAACAAAAAAGCAATGGGATTATTTAAAAAATATTGGCAAAATTGCGCCCAAAGTTTTGCCCGAAGATGTAGTGATTATTTCGTTGCGTGATTATGAAAAAGAGGAAAAACACCTGATCGATAAACTTGGAATGAAAGTAATTACTACAAATGAAGTAAGGCGCAAAGGCCCCGAAAACATTGTGCGTTCGGTAATAAGATACCTGAGCGACTGCACCGATATTTATGTAAGTTTTGATGTAGACAGCCTCGATTCATCCATCTCCAGGGGAACCGGAACGCCGGTAAGTAATGGCCTTAGAGAAAGAGAAGCCGAAGACCTCATCAGCAAGTTTATGCAGAACCGCAAGATCTGCTGTTTCGAAATAACAGAAGTAAACCCCACACTCGATAAGGAAAACCTGATGGCCGAAATTGCGTTCAACATTCTTCAGCGCAGCGTAAATATTTTAATGATGAACTAAAGCTGATGTACAGATTAAATACATATTTTGAACCCGGCTTTATATTTACATAGCATCGCCTCTTGCGTCGCACTCTTGTACTTTCGGAACAAGGATGAACAGTGATCAGTAATTAATAAAATGAAAACTCTTTGCCTATTGCCTCTTTGCCTTGTTGCCCTTCTTGTTACAGTACAAGAGTGCGACGCAACCAAAGCTTCCTAATTATTCTTAAGTTTGGTCAACAATGTATTTGCTTAAAACTTATCACTTAATATCCACCCTTCTCAACTCCAATAAATTTAAAGCATTCGCTTCAAGCCCGGTTACATTGTTATTGACAAGATGAATCACTTCATCGTACCACAAAGGAACCACAGGCGCATCATTGATAACAAGCTGATCCATTTGCCTGTACAAGGCATAACGAAGCGAATCATTGGTCTCCTGCAAAGCCTGGTTATACAACAGGTCGAACGCAGGATTATTATACCGTGTATAGTTTGGCGGTGAAGGGTTTTTGCTGTAAAACATAGCCATAAAATTTTCTGCATCGGGATAATCGGCAATCCAGCTTCCACGAAAAAATAATGCTTCCTGTTTCGCAGTTTGCTGCAGCAGTAAACTCTTCTGTACTACTTCCACCTGAACCTTTAAACCAATGTCTTCTATCTGCTTTGCCGCAAAGCTTGCAATATCTGCATAAATAGGAATGGTAAGCAGTTTAATGGGTGGCAAATTCTTTGCATTATCAAAACCTGCGTGTTTAAGTAAAAGCCTTGCCGTATCAGGGTTATAGCTGTACCCTTTAACCGTTTCGGCATTCTTCGAGGGCAAACCAAAAGGCACCATGCCGGCCTCCGCAGGTGTGCCGATGGAGTTGCGCATATACATCATTAACTGCCTGCGGTTAATGGCATAATTAACGGCCTGGCGAACAGCTTTTATTTTTAATGGTGAGCCATTTACAAGTGGGTTGTTTTCATCAACGAGTATCCCAAAATATTCGGTGTTTAGGTAAGCATGCTTTTGCAAAATAATTTTGCCCTGCCAGTCGGAACGCAGATCTCCTTTTTTAGTAAGAATCTCGTCTTTAAAAGAGGGATCAATATCATTTATAAAACTCAGTCTCCCCTGGCGGAATTCAAGAAACTCAGTAGCTTTATTATTGTAAAAACTCATCTTCACCGCATCCAGGTAAGGGAGTTGTTTCCCATATTCGTCATGCTCCCAGTAATGGTTGTTTTTTTCAAGTACAAGTGCCTGGCCTTCGTCCCAGTATTTCAACTGAAAAGGCCCGGT
>JANXWM010000042.1 GCA_025351145.1 Chitinophagaceae bacterium | reverse complement strand
CTCAATATATAATCTAACCGTACAAGAGTGCGACGCAAGTAAAGCTCAATAGAATTTACTAAGTTCGCCACCTAAATATATTTCTGCATGAGAAAGTTATTGTTGATCATCCTGGTTGCTGCACCGTTTATTTCTTTTTCTCAAAATTTGATGACACCAGAATTGCTCTGGAAGCTTGGCAGGCTAAGCGCTTTGGGCGTTTCGAAAGACAAACAGTTTGTAGTGTACAGCGTAAACACGCCCGATGCCGCGCTTAATAAAAGTTCAAGAAAAACTTATGTAATTCCGATCAACGGCGGCAATGCAGTTGAAGTAAATAATGCCGACAGTTTACTTGCCAATGATAAAATTTCTGCCGATGGAAAATACATGATCAGCAGTAAAGAAGTTAAGCTGCTGAATACTTCGGGTGCAGATACTTATAACGATCTTCCCAAATCAAATGCATACATCTATACATCGCTTAACTACCGGCATTGGGATGAGTGGGAAGATGGAAATTTCGGGCATGTATTTGTTGCGCCAATGGCAGATGATAAGGCCGGCGATGCAAAAGATATTATGCCAAATGAAATGTACGATTGTCCGCAAAAACCTTTTGGCGGCGATGAAGATTTTATCTGGAACCCCGACAGTAAACATGTTGTTTACGTATGCAAAAAGAAAACGGGAACAGCTTATGCTACGAGCACCAACACCGATTTGTTTGAGTACGATGTAACAGCCGGTACAACAAAAAATCTTACAGAAAGCAATAAGGGTTACGATGTAAATCCATCTTATAATGCCAAAGGTCAGCTTGCATGGTTAAGTATGAAACGCGAAGGTTATGAAGCAGATAAACAGGATATTATTGTTTGGGATGGTATAACCAAAATGAACCTTACCCAGCAGCGCGACGATATACACGTAGAAAGCTTTCGATGGAGTGATGATAACCGTAATATATTTTTTATTGCCCCCGTAAATGGTACACTGCAACTGTTTGCGGTTAATTATCCCGGCATTATAAAAATGATTCCTGTTGTTCGGCAGCTTACCAAAGGCGATTTTGATGTAACAGGAATTGTTGGCCAGTCGGGCAATACATTGATTGTTTCCAGAACAGATATGAACCATGCTGCTGAACTGTACAGCGCAAAGATCAGCGATGGAAGTATGGCACAAATAACACACGTTAATGACGAAGTGTACAGCAGTATTGGTATGTGTAAAACCGAGAGAAGGTTTGTAACAACAACCGATAATAAGCAGATGCTGGTTTGGGTTATTTATCCGCCCGGCTTTAATGCAGGTAAAAAATATCCAACGCTGCTTTATTGCCAGGGAGGTCCGCAATCTTCACTTACGCAATTTTATTCTTTTCGCTGGAATTTCCAGCTAATGGCTTCCAACGGATATATTGTTGTGGCACCATGCAGGCGGGGTATGCCGGGCTTTGGTACCAAATGGAATGAGCAAATAAGCAAAGACTGGGGCGGACAGGTGATTAAAGATTACCTCAGTGCCATTGATGCTGTATCGAAAGAACCTTTTGTTGATACCAGCCGCAGAGGCTGTGTGGGCGCCAGTTTTGGCGGTTTCTCCGTGTTTGCTTTGGAAGCGGTTCACAACCACCGGTTCAAAACTTTTATATCGCATGATGGTGTGTTTGATTTTAGAAGTGAGTTTGGAACTACCGATGAAATATGGTTCGAGAACTGGGAAAAAGGCGGTGCTTACTGGGAAAAAAATAATGCTGCAGCACAAAGGTCTTTTGCTCAATCGCCCAGCAATTTTGTTGATAAATGGAATACACCGATCATGATCGTTCAGGGCGGCAAAGATTACCGCGTACCTGTAGAGCAGGGGCAGCAGGCTTTTCAGGCTGCACAACTGCGTGGTATAAAAAGTAAATTTCTTTACCTGCCCGATGAAAACCATTGGGTACTGCATGCACAAACGGCATTGGTTTGGCAAAGAGAGTTTTATAAATGGCTTGATGAAACGCTGAAATAAATACACCTTAAATTTTTAAATACAATTTTTCGTTCAGGCATTATTCAATATTATTGCAGCGCTTTTAGAATTGTTATGCGGATTTATAAGCTGCCCAAAGCAATTGAGCACAAGAGTGCGACGCAACGTCAGCTAAATTGAAAAACCATAACCCTGGTCAATAAACAAATAAAAAATATACCTGCTGCGGGATATTATTTATTAAGAAATAAAAACAAATATGAAAAAGGCTTTACTCATTATTGCATTAACCTGTGTTGTATCTGTTATAAACGCCCAAAAAACTAACCTGTGGGTAAAAGGTGGGGCAACAGCTTCATCATTCTTCGAAACTTATAACAGCAATAAAAATATGATCTTCGGGCCTGAGCTGGGGGTTCTTATACGTGCTCAGTTTCCGCACAATTTTGGATATGAAGCGGGTGTTTTTTATGCCGGAAAAGGTGCAAAATTTAATACGGCAAATGTAAGGGCAAGCCTCAATTATGCAGGTGCTTACGGAGACGTACTCATTAATTTCCCACTCGTACACAACGACAATTTTTTCGCGGGGGCAGGCATTTTTTTTGCTGATGCTTTAAGCGGAAAATTAAAGTACACTGACTCAGTTACATCAAAAATTATTTTTGGAGATACCTGGAAAAGATTTGATGCTGGTATTGAATTTAAAACCGGTTACGAAATAAATAATACGGTAACCATTGGTGCGCAATATGGCATAGGGCTGTTTCATGTATACTCTTCACTTGATCCGCGTGGCAGAAGTAACAAAGCCCGTAATTCAACATTTGCTTTGGATCTTGCATTCAATTTAAACAGTCTTTCCCGCAAAAAATAGTTGCGTTAATATCAAAAAATTGCCTGCTCAATTTTGAGCGGGCAATTTTATTTATTATATACGCGTTCGCCAAACAAAAGGCTGCCAATGCGTACCATATTACTGCCTTCTTCTACGGCAATTTTGTAATCGCTGCTCATGCCCATGGAAAGGGTTTCAATTTTGCAGTTCGCAGTTTGTGGTTGTTTGTATTTATCAAAAAGATATTTAAGATATTTGAATTCGCTTCTTACTTTTTCAAGGTCATCCGTAAACGAAGCCATGCCCATAAAGCCGGTTATGCAAATGTTATTCAGTTGCAGTAATTGCTTTATTGCATCGTTCAATTCTTCATCATTAAATCCAAATTTGGTTTCTTCCTGTGCAATATGCACCTGAAGCAAACAATCTATTATACGGTTAGCTTTGGCCGCCTGCTTATTAATTTCAACGAGCAGTTTATAGCTGTCAACGCCATGAACCAGGTGTACAAAACCGGCAATATATTTTACTTTATTGCTTTGTAAATGACCAATAAAATGCCAGCGTATATCGGGTGGCAATAATGCCTGCTTGTCTACTAATTCCTGCACATAATTTTCACCAAAATCTCTTTGGCCAAGTTCGTACAATGCAAGAATATCTTCAGCAGGCTTGGTTTTGCTTACAGCAACAAGCGTAATATTTTTGTTCTTTAAATCTTCGGCGAGTTGTAAATATGCGTCTTTATTTATGGCCATTCATTCAATTTGTGGCAAAGATAAAGCGGTGGTAAAGTTGTAAGTAATAAGTTTTAAGCGGTAAGTTTTTTTAAAGGCACTATGGGCCGGGCTTGAGTATTTCATAGCATCGGCTGTTGCGTCGCACTCTTGTACGTTTGGAAGTTGATGGAGCTTTTACCGAAGCGGGAACGTGGCGCTATGCCCAATAAAGATCCGAACGTACAAGTGTGCGACGCAACCAAAGCTTCATTAAAGCTGTTCAGCCTGGTACATACAAATCACAATTGTTTTTGTGCTTTCTTATTTCATTATTTTCGCTCATGCAAATTCAGGAAAATATTTCACTGCGTAATTACAATTCGTTTGGCATTAATGCAAACGCAAGGTATTTTGCTAACTTTTCATCGATAGTTCAATTAGAAGAACTTATTGCCAACTACAAACTACAAACTACAAACCACAAACTCCTTATTCTCGGTGGCGGCAGCAACATACTGTTTACAAAAGATTTCGACGGGCTTGTTTTAAAAAATGAATTAAAAGGCATTGAGCTTGTAAACGAAGATGAAACATTTTTTTATGTAAAAGCAAGTGCTGGTGAAAACTGGCATGGCTTTGTGCTGCACTGCATTGATAATGGTTATGCCGGGGTTGAAAACCTGAGTTTAATTCCGGGTAATGTGGGCGCATCGCCCATGCAGAATATTGGAGCCTATGGGGTGGAGATAAAAGATGTATTTGAAGAATTGGAAGCTTACCACATACATGAAAATATTGTTCAAAAATTTTCCGCAGGTGATTGTGCATTTGGTTACCGTGAAAGTATATTCAAACGGAAACATAAAGACGCGTTTGTTATTTTGAATGTAACATTTCGTTTGAGAAAGCAACCGGTTTTTAATATTTCATACGGTGCCATAGAACAGGAACTGGAAAAAATGAACGTGAGGGAGCTTTCTATAAAATCTATATCTCAGGTTGTTATTAATATCCGCAGCAGTAAACTACCTGACCCAAAAGTGATTGGCAATGCGGGCAGCTTTTTTAAAAACCCAGCAATACCCCATATTCAGTTTAATGAATTAAAGATGTTGTTTCCTGATATGGTTGGATATGCGTCAGGTTCTGAAAATACCAAAGTTGCGGCGGGTTGGCTGATAGAACAATGTAGCTGGAAAGGTTACCGTGAAGGCGATACAGGCTGTCACGCAAAGCAGGCGTTGGTCTTGGTAAATTACGGAAACGCAAAAGGGGAGGAGATTTATGCTTTATCCACAAAAATTATTGACAGCGTTAAAAGTAAATTTGGCATTGAGCTGGAACGGGAAGTGAACATTATTTAAAATACTTTTTCTCAATGCAACGGTTTGTTCTATTCGCATGTCTGTTGAGCTAAACTTGACATATGAAGCATCTTATTATTTTATTAGCAGCACTTTTTATTAGCAACATGCTTTTTGCTCAGGACCAGATCGTTAAAAGAAGCGGGCAGGTGATTAAAGCCAAAGTTATTGAGGTTGGTACAAGTGAAATAAAATACAAACTATTTGACAACATTGATGGGCCTTTATATGCTGTAGATAAAAACCAGGTGAGCAAAGTAATATACGAAAATGGCCACGTTGATATTTTTACGACAGATATTAAAGACACTGCTAATTATACAGGGCAATTAACCAAGGCGATTAAAATTAATTTTTTGGCGCCCCTGCTTGGTTATTCAGAGTTTAGTTTTGAAAAAAGTACAGGTGTAGGCAAAAGCTACGAACTTTCGCTTGGTATAATAGGCTTAGGAAAAAACCAGCAACTTGATTATTACAATAACAATCTTACAACGGTAAACAGAAGCCAGTTTGGTTTTTTTGCCTCCGCTGGTTATAAATTCAATAAATGGCCCGATTTTCTTTTTGGCAGAACAAGGTTCACGCATATTATGCAGGGTGCTTATGCAAAACCCGTTTTTTACATAGGTAACTACAGTGAAAACCGGATTGCTTATAAAGGCACTAATGACTATGTGATAGAAAAGCAAAACGTAACGTTTGGTGCTTTGCAAATAGAGTTTGGCAAGCAATGGGTTTTTGGCGAAAAATTTCTCATTGATGTTTACTGGGGATTAGGATATGGGGCAGATAATAAAAAACCAAATGAAAATTATTATTCTATTAATGATAACACAACGGCATATAACTACGCAAATGCAAGACTTGGCAACAGCCCTGGCTTCTCTTCAACGTTTGGCATAAAGGCTGGCTTGCTGATAAAGTAAGCAGGTGCGCATGTCTCAATAGAATTGTTAGCGTACAAATGTGCAACGCAAGAGACGATGAAAAAATGTTTGCAGTTTGGTACAAAAAAATGTATTCCAAAACTGCAAACCTTTTTTCTTACACCCCTTTAGGGGATGGGGTTCTTACCTGAAATCATCATCACTCAAATCACCATCTTCCATATTCATTTGCCCAAGGTTCATCATGCTGCCAATTAAATCTTTAAATTGTATTTTACCTTCAATCACTTTCTTGCTGATGAGCGAATAAGCGCTTAATCCATGTAAAACAAATTCCATCAGCAACGCACATTCTTTTTCATTCGCTAAAGGAAAATGTTTTTTTACAATGCTGTACAAACCATCCACACTGTACAGTGC
Organism: Chitinophagaceae bacterium; assembly: GCA_025351145.1. Lineage (GTDB taxonomy): Bacteria > Bacteroidota > Bacteroidia > Chitinophagales > Chitinophagaceae > Limnovirga. The sequence continues at coordinate 1,816 of JANXWM010000042.1, read as the reverse complement.
AGTAATTTTTTCTGCATCTTTCATATCCACCATCAGGTCAAGATGGTTGCCTTTGTCGAACCATCGTGTAATGGTTTTATAAGGTCCATCTGCTTCTTTTTCCTGCATGGATGCTTTGCCTGTTATCTTTCTTTTTTTCTGCGCTTCCGGGTTTGGAAAGTATTGCAAAAACATTGTGCGTATTGATTTATCAACAAGGTTCAATGCCACCTGGTATGGACCTTCCTGCTCACCTTCGTACACCAGTTCTATCTTACCCGTTATACTCGGAATAATACCCGCAAGATCACTGATCCAAACCTGTGTGTGGGCCTCGTTAAATACAAGCGCCCTGCGTTCTGCACTGCTGATGGCATTTTCAAAAGCAGCAATGGTTAGCCTTGCACTTACACCACTTTTCTTGTCAACATATTCATTGGTTCTCGCTTCAAATGCAACCTGCTCTATCAAACGTTTTACAAGATCACTGATCGTAACTTTTTGTTGTTGTTCTGCATTTACATTAGCTTCCTGCTCTGTAATAGCAAGCGATACTTCAATGTCTTTTGGATAGTGTGTTAATATCTGGCTTTGTATGCGATCTTTCAGCGGCGTAACAATACTTCCGCGGTTGGTATAATCTTCGGGGTTAGCGGTGAATACAAACAAAATATCCAGCGGCATGCGCAGTTTAAAACCACGGATCTGTATATCACCTTCTTCTAAAATATTGAATAACGCAACTTGTATGCGTGCCTGCAGATCGGGTATTTCGTTGATCACAAATATGCCACGGTTACTGCGCGGAATAATGCCGTAATGAATTACTTTTTCATCCGCAAAACTCAGTTTTAAATTGGCTGCTTTTATCGGGTCAATGTCGCCGATTAAATCTGCCACACTTACATCTGGTGTTGCAAGTTTTTCGCCATAACGTTCACTTCTGTGCAGCCAGTGAATGGGTGTTTCATCACCATGACCGGCAATCATATCCATGGCATATTTGCTTTGCGGTGCCATAGGATCGTCGTTGATTTCACTGCCTGCTACCACCGGGATATACTCATCCAGCAGCTCCGTCATTTGCCGCGCCATACGGGTTTTTGCCTGTCCGCGTAAACCCAGAAAAAGAATGTTGTGTCGGCTTAGCAGCGCTCTTTCTGTGTCAGGAATAACAGAATCTTCGTAGCCAATAATTCCAGGGAAAGTAGTTTCCTTGTTGCGTATTTTTTCAACAAGGTTTTTGCGCAGTTCATCTTTTACCGTTAGCGGTTTATAACCGCTTTTCCTTAATTCGCCCAATGTTTTTATATCGTGTATTTTCATAATTATTTTTTTAAACCCGGCTTAGGGTTATTAATTAAACTTCTCTTGCGTCGCACTCTTGTGCGATAAATCTTTATTCAGCAATGTGCAGCAGGTTTGCTTATCACAAACAACAATATTAGTAAAGAAAAGTTTTGCAACATATAAAACCACGCATACAAGAGGTTAATGAATTGTGAAGCCACAGCCGCCCAAAGATATACAGATGAAAGGATTGCGACGCAACGAAGGTGCCATGAAATTATTTGATGGTATTAAAATTTTCACATCATCAAATTTTCACATCAGCAAATCAAAATTTACTTCCTCCTGCACCAGGCAATAAAATCTGTATTAGGGATTTTTTTAACCTCAAGATGGTGCAGCATTGTAACTATTTGTCCCCTGTGGTAAGTGCCGTGATTAAATACATGCATTACCGTTTGCCAAATCGGATTTTTAAAATATTCTCCTTTTAAATTGTGGTACCCGAATACATGCTCAAGCATCGCTTCTTTGCTCTGTTTTACCC
>JANXWM010000020.1 GCA_025351145.1 Chitinophagaceae bacterium | reverse complement strand
CACAAAAATGGGCGAGCATTTAGGTGAAATTTTTACATTGGGCAGTATAGGAATCCTGTTTCCTTTTTTAGTTGCCTTTGTATTAAAAACCGCACAGGGCTCATCAACCGTTGCTATTATAACGGCGGCATCTATTGTGCAGCCATTACTGCCTGCTCTGGGACTTGATACTGAAACAGGAAAATTACTTTGTGTACTTTCTTTAGGTGCAGGCTCTATGATGATATCGCATGCCAATGATGCTTACTTCTGGGTGATCACAAAGTTCTCCGGTGTGGATATAAAAACAACTTTGAAAGTTTATTCTGTTGCTTCGGTTTTAATGGGGCTTATTACTTTGCTGATGGTGTATTTGCTTTCTTTGTTACTCTAAAACGGTCAGCTATTTTTTGAAAAGAATATTAATTGCACTGCTCACCGTAAAATCTGAAGCAACGGTAAGTGCTTCTGTTTTGCTGCCGTAAATAATTTCAAGCCTGGCAGTGTTGGGTGGAAATTCGCCAAGGTTATGTGCATGAAAAACCAGCGTATTTGTGCGGGAAATATCTACAGGGATTTTGATGATCAATGCATGGGAAGTAAGAGAAAGTTTATCTACAATTACCTGGTCGTTGTAAATAACGGAAACAATATCTCCATCCACAACCCCATTATCGTAAACCCTTAGAGTAATGGAATCTGTATTAACCTCTAATGTTTTTATCACGTTTACTTTTCTTTCTGCAAAACCTTGTGGTAATGGAGGGATGCTGTCATGCTTTACAACTAATGGAATTACTGTTGCCGCTATAACAGAGCTGTCTTTTGTTGTTGTTTTTGCAACAATACTGTCGGTGGTTGCCGGCAGTTTATGCGGTATTACTGCCAATGCATTTTCTTTTACTTTTAAACAGGGATTTGTTCTTTGCAGTGAGCCGGGTTGTTTCTGAATAATTGCAATAGCTTTCCGGTGTTTGGTTACAGCAATTGACCCTGCTGGTAAAATGGCAAGTCGCACAGGTTTTTGAATACTTCCATCAATATGAAAAGAAGGACTGATGCGTTGCAGGGAACTAATGTTTGCAGTAACTAAAACAACAGCAGGTTTATGTTTTAGTACAACAATTGTATCCCCGGGAGTAAGCGTTATTCTTGCTGTTGCTAAACTGTTTTCTTGCATCGTTGCAACTGTTGTGTCCTTTATTATCAGTGCTTTTTTGGCTGGCAATACTTCAGCTATAAGCGCCTTTTGATCATTGTTTACAAAAGCAATTAATGCTTCCGTTGCTGACGAATCGAATGCTGTTATATCTTTTGAAAATTCGAAAACGCCGTTGCATGCTTTGTAACAATCTGTTTGTTCGCCACGGAAATAAAATTTTCCTTTTTCAATAGAAAAAAACATGTGTGGCGGCTTGCAGTTATTGCAGCTTGTTACCCATGCCACACCCGGCGCATTTTTTAAATAAAGTATTTTGTTGCGGTCGATGGTTAAGTAGTTGCTATTTACTTCGCCTTCAACCCTCGAATCAAAATGAATAGAAGTGTCTGAAGGTTGCACGGTTTTTATGATGCCTTCGAACTTATTTCCTTTAATAAAATAAATATCAAGTACAAGATCGTAAAGCTGTGTGGCAATGCTTCCGGGTAAATAAGATTTGCCTTTCCAGTTACCATTTAAGAAAGAAATATTTTGAGAAAAACATGCTGCATTATTTGCGAGTAACGCAATAAAAATTAAAACGCAGCATGTTGTTTTTTGCATTGATTAAGTCTCATTTTTTTGAAACGACACTTTATATTTTCGGCCGTTATCTGCGCTTCGGTAAAAGCTGCTATTTAGTCCAACAGTACAAGAGTGCGACGCAAGAATGCTTCGTGCATATTTTGCACTGCGGCCCATAGACATTATCCTGTTATTTTCTGCTGTAATTAGGAGCTTCTTTGGTTATTTCAATATCATGTGCATGGCTTTCACGCATACCAGCATTGGTAATCTTTACAAACGTTGCCTGCTGTAAAACGCTGATGTCTTTTGCACCGCAGTAGCCCATACCTGCGCGCAGCCCGCCTGTAAACTGCACAACTACTTCGCTCAGGCTTCCTTTGTAGGCAACACGGCCTTCAATGCCTTCGGGTACAAGTTTCTTTATATCATCTTCTACATCCTGAAAATAGCGGTCGCTGCTGCCCTGCTGCATAGCACCAATGCTGCCCATGCCGCGGTATTCTTTAAACTTGCGGCCTTCGTAAATAATGGTTTCGCCGGGGCTTTCTTCCACACCTGCAAACACGCTGCCCATCATTACTACATTAGCACCTGCGGCGAGTGCTTTAACCATATCGCCGGTATAGCGTATACCGCCATCTGCAATAACCGGAACGCCTTTACTTTTCAATGCTGCAGCGGCTTCCATAATGGCTGTAAGCTGCGGTACGCCTGTACCTGCAACAATGCGTGTAGTGCAGATAGACCCAGGGCCAATGCCCACTTTTACTGCATCTGCACCAGCATCGGCCAGGGCTTTCGCGCCTGAGGCAGTGCCTACATTACCGGCAATAACCTGCAGCGTTTTGAAATTCTTTTTCAATAATTTCAATGCATTTATTACACCTGTGTGATGACCATGCGCACTGTCTAAAGTAACCACATCTACACCCACTTTTTGCAGGGCGGCGGCGCGGTCGAGCATGTCTTTTGTAATGCCGAGTGCAGCGCCAACAAGCAGGCGGCCCATGCCGTCTTTACCTGCATTAGGAAAATTGCGTATCTGTAAAATATCGCGGTATGTAATTAAGCCAATCAGTTTGCGCTGCTTATTTACAACGGGTAATTTTTCAATTTTATAATTGCGCAGAATGTTTTCTGCTTTGCGCATATCGGTGCCTTCGGGTGCGGTAATCAGGTTTTCGGTGGTCATTACATCTTTTACCTTGATGCGTTTGTCGGTTTCAAAACGCAGGTCGCGGTTGGTGAGAATGCCAACGAGGGTATTGTTATTATCAACGATGGGTATGCCGCCGATTTTATTTTCTTTCATCAGCTTTAAAGCATCACCAATAGTGGCATCATCATGCAGGGTAACAGGGTCAACGATTAAACCGCTCTCACTTCTTTTTACTTTGCGCAGTTGCTCAGCCTGCCTTTCGATACTCATGTTTTTGTGCAGTATGCCAAGGCCGCCTTCGCGGGCCAAAGCTATGGCGAGGCTCGCTTCTGTTACGGTATCCATGGCTGCAGAGAGCATGGGAACATTGAGCGTTATAGACTTTGTTAACTGCGATTGTATGTTTACTTCGCGTGGTAATACCTGGCTGTAAGCGGGCATCAGGAGTACATCATCGAAGGTTAAACCTTCACCGAAAAATCTTTTGATAGCTGAATTGGAGAGAGGGGAATTATTTCTTGTTGCCATGTGCAAAGATACAGGAGTGTATAAATTGCTTCCAAATTTTTATCTGTTGAAATACGAAAGAAAATTTTGGGCCAGGCTGAAACCAGTGTGGGGCTTGAGTTGCGTCGCACTCTTGTACGGTTGGAAGATGATTGGGCAATGTGCAGCCGGGTCTCAGCATTAAGAACAGATTGTATTGCTGAAACCTGATTGCTGATTGCTGAAACCTATTCTTCAGTACAAGAGTGCGACGCAAGGGACGATGAAGAATGAAAATATGCCGGGCTAAAAAATATTTTAAAAACTACAGCAGCTTATACATTTTACCGGGCAGGGAACTGATCGCATTCTGTAATTCTAAATTAAGCATGGCACCGGCCACCGAACTGCTGCTAAGGCCGCTTCTTAAAAAAAGTTCATCAATATGAACACTCTCTTTTTCGCGCAGAATATTAATGATGATCTTTTCATCTGCTGAAAGTTCAATGAACAATTCCTTTTGGGCTTTGGGTTTAGCTTTCTTCTGTTGCCATTTCATGGCTTCCATTAATTGCTGTGCATCGGTAAGCAAAAATGCTTTATCGTGTTTGATGAGATAATTGCAACCTGCACTTTTACTATCAGTTGTTTTGCCAGGAAAAGCAAACACATCGCGGTTATAATTGTGTGCTAATTCAGCAGTGATCATGCTGCCGCCTTTAATGGCAGTTTCTACCACAATAGTTGCATCGGCCATGCCTGCAACAATGCGGTTGCGGCGGGGAAAATTATGTTTATCAGGTTTTGTTTTTTGACTGAACTCTGTGAGCAACCCGCCATTTTGCAGCATGTCTTTGGCAAGGCTTTTATGTTGAGACGGGTAGATGGTATCAAGCCCATGTGCCAATACACCAACGGTGGGCAGGTTGTTTTGTATGGCAGCTTTATGTGCAATGGAATCGATGCCAAATGCAAGCCCGCTAAGGATCAGCACATTTTGTTCCTGAAGGTCAGCAACTAATTTTTCAGTAACCTGTTTGCCGTAATCTGTATTACTTCTGGTGCCGATAATGCTGATGATCTTTGCTGTATTCAAATCAGCATTACCACGGTAATACAGGATGGCAGGGGCATCGTAACAGCGCAATAATCTTTGCGGATAATTTTTATCTTTTATAAAAAGCGGTTGAATTTTATATTTTTCAATAAACTCAATTTCCTTTTCTGCGTCTGTAAAATTGTTGAATTCTTTTATGTTGTTTGCTCTTACTTCTCCAATGCTGTCAATATCGCCAAGGGTTTTCAATTTTGCTTTGAAAATGCTTTCTGCATCTCCAAAGTGATCTATCAGTATCCTCGATTGAACAGGGCCAATATTGGGTATTAATGTAAGGGCAACCTGGTAAAGTAAATCATTGTTCATGTAGCAGTGGCAGCATTAATGGTAATAAATAAAGATAATACGAATTGCATTTCAATTGCAGCCTCAAATAAAAATGGCTGCCCAAAAAAGACAGCCATTTTTATATTTTTCTTAATGCAATTATTTCTTTAATACTTCGGCCATAGTTTTGCCGATATCAGCTGGGCTTGCAACTACGTGTACACCACATTCAGCAAGTATCTTCATTTTAGCTGCTGCAGTATCTTCTGCACCACCAATAATGGCACCGGCATGGCCCATACGCCTTCCAGCCGGAGCTGTTTGGCCGGCAATAAAACCAACCACAGGCTTGGTCGCATTGTCTTTTATCCAACGGGCAGCTTCAGCTTCCATGCCGCCACCAATTTCACCAATCATAATGATGCCATCGGTTTCGGGATCGTTCATTAATAATTCAACTGCTTCTTTGGTTGTAGTACCAATAATCGGGTCGCCGCCAATACCTATTGCTGTGCTTATTCCCAAACCGGCTTTTACCACCTGGTCTGCCGCTTCGTAAGTAAGTGTACCTGATTTTGACACAACCCCAATCCTTCCCGGAATAAAAATAAAGCCGGGCATAATACCCACTTTTGCTTCGCCTGCTGTAATTACACCGGGACAGTTTGGCCCTATTAAACGGGTGCTTTTCTCCTGCAAATAATTTTTCACTTTAACCATATCCTGCACGGGAATACCTTCTGTAATGCACACCACCAACGCAATTCCGGCATCGGCTGCTTCCATAATAGCATCGGCAGCAAAGGCAGGCGGAACAAAGATGATGCTTACATTGGCACCGGTTGCTGTTACTGCATCGGCAACGGTGTTGAATACCGGCTTGTCTAAATGTGTGCTGCCACCTTTGCCTGGTGTTACGCCGCCTACTACATTAGTTCCGTATTCGATCATTTGCCCTGCGTGAAAAGTGCCTTCTGTGCCTGTAAAGCCCTGTACAATTATCTTCGAGTCTTTGTTTACTAATACACTCATTTTGGTTTCTTTAAGTCCGCAAAAATAGGTGAAACAGTTTGTAGTTTGCAGTTTGGGGTTTGTAGTTTTTTTTTGCCTTTGGTTTATAAGTACAATAAGCAGCATTTTGAACCCGGCATAATTGCTTTTATGAGCTTTTGTTGCGTCGCACTCTTGTACGTTTGGAATATAATTGAGCAACCACCAATTGGTAATTATGCTTCACCAATCAGAATGAAGCAAATGCCAATTATCAATATTGCAGGCAAAAGTTATTGCTACCTTGTGGCTGATGGCTCATTGTATTTACGGTAACTGAAATATAATAGTGCAGAAGATCTTCGCACTGCTGAATAAAGATATACAGTACAAGAGTGCGACGCAAGCGGTGCTGAATATTGTATTTAAGCTGGGTTCAACATTTTAGTTTATTTATTAAAGCCCAATCATTACTACCGTTCGTTTTCTGAAGCAAATTAAAATTTGATAATCAGTTTTGTTAAACTGATACAAATAATTTACCGTATTTACAGAACGTTGTTTGCCCGTTTATTAATAAGATTAATTTTGATGCTAATATGTTATTGAATAAAAAGCTAATCATTTTTTTGTTTTGCTTCGCAGCAGGAATTATGGGGGCAAATGCCCAGGTAAAAATATTGAAAGGGGTTGTGCTGGATAAACAAAGCGATGAACCTTTACCATACGCTTCGGCAGTTTTTAAGGTGAGTGGAAGGGGTGTCTTGACTGATTCATTAGGAGTGTTTGTTTTTCAGTTTAATAACTGGCCCACAGGTGATACCCTGGAAATAAACAATATTGGGTACAAGATAACGCAGATTCCTTTTAATGATATTAAGGATTCTGCATTTATTACAGTGTATATAGAAGTGCTTCCGCCTTCACACGAAGCGGTGGTAAAAGTAAAATACAACAGGGCATTGTGGTTTTGGAGAAAAATTATTGCACATAAAGACAGGAACAACAGGAGCCGGTATGATAATTTTGGCTACGAAGTTTATAACAAACTTGAGCTTGACCTGAACAATGTAAACAAGGACAAGCTGGGTAAAAACGTTATCTTAAAGCCACTCAATTTTATTTTTGATTATACCGATACTACCAGCGAGAAAACAAATTTTCTGCCAATTTATCTTACCGAAACCATATCTGATTATTATTACCAGCGCCAGCCCAACCGCACAAGGGAAGTAATTAAAGCAACCAATGCCAGCGGGTTTAAAAATGAAAGCTGGATGAAACAGCTTGGCGCAACTTATCAAAATGTAAATGTTTATAATAACCTGCTGCCTGTTTTTGATAAGTCATTTATAAGCCCGATTGCAGACAATGCCGATAATTATTACAACTTTAAATTGCTTGATACGCAATACATGAACAAGAGAAGGCTGGTGCATTTTTCCTTTACCCCAAAACGCATTGGCGAAAATACTTTTGATGGCGACTGCTGGGTAAACGATACCACATTCGCTATTCAAAAAATTACACTGCGCCCTTCGCTGGATGTAAATATAAATTTCGTTAACGGCTTAACGATGATTCAGGAATATAAACTGATCAACGATACAGCCTGGTTTTTATACAAAGACAAATTTGTGGTAGACCTTGCCCCGCTGGGTGAAAATAAACTGGGAGCCAAGGGGCGAAAGACAACGACTTACCGAAACATTATCGTGAACAGTGATCTGGTTACTGCGGAGCTTGACAAGAGTAAACAGAATGAAGACATTATTCTTGTGCCCAATACCCAGAACCTGCCCGATTCTTTCTGGAACGAAAACCGTTTTGAACCCCTGAACAAGAATGAACAAACCATCTATACCCTGCTCGACACACTTGAGAAAAACAAAACTTTTGTGCATTATAAAAATGCCACAGATTTTTTAACATCGGGTACAAAGGATATAGGTAATGTGCGCATTGGCCCATGGTTTTACTGGATCTCCGGCAATCAATGGGAAGGAACGAGAACACGGTTTGATCTCAGCACCAACCAGCATTTCAGCAAGCACTGGTTTTTTCACGGCTATGCAGCTTATGGCTTTAAAGACCAGAAATTTAAAGGGCAGGCAGAAATGAAATACCGTTTCAGTAAACAGCCATGGAGTTATATTGGCTTATCGTATAAAAGCGATCTTGATAACGGCCAGGTAATTTACGACCAGCTATCAAGCGATAACTTCTTTACTTTCTTTTTCCGCAAGGCCAATGTGCCCTATAAATACCAGCAAATACACGAGAAAAAATTTGAGTATTTTACTGATACCTATAAAGGCTTTTCATTTGGGTTAACTGCTGCCAGCAGGCAGTACGATCCATTGTTGAATTTACCCGGCAAAGAAAACTTCCCGGCAAAAGAAGGTGATCCGTTGAATAATTTTGAAACAGCTTTTAAAATCCGTTATGCATACCAGGAACGGTTTTTAGAAGATAATTTCAGCCGCTCCAGTTTCGGCAGCGATTACCCAATTGTGCAGTTAACCTATTCGCATGGCTGGCCCGGAATTCTTAAAAGTAATTACACTTATAACAGGTTAGACCTTACTATTTCAGATAACCTCAAGCTGCCGCCTTACGGCTTCCTGCATTACAATGTTTTTGTTGGCAAAGTTTTCAGCAAAGAGCCATTGCCATACCAGTTGCTTATCAATCAGCCCGGCAACGACTGGCATTATTACAGCACGCATTCTTTTAATCTCATGAACCGCTTTGAATACCTTACTGACCGCTATGCAGGCTTTACCCTGGAGCATAATGTAGGCAGCGGAATTTTCCGGTACACGGCGCTTACACGCAAATTAAAACTGCGCCAGTTCTGGGAAGTAAAGAGTGTAATCGGCAACCTTTCCGATGCAAACAAGAGCCTCAACTTTGTTACCGGTGCCCCTTTTAAATCGCTCGACAATAAACTGTATATGGAGGTGGGAACAGGTGTAGATAATATCTTTAAATTTTTCCGCATCGATTTTCTGTGGCGTGTATTACCACAACCATTGCCGGTTGAAAAGCAAAGCCGCTTTGGTATATTCTTCGGTTTCAGGTTAAGCTTATAATGTAACAGCGCTTATATAATTTTGAACCGGGCACAAGTTTTTTATAGCATCGCCTCTTGCGTCGCACTCTTGTACGGTTGGATATTTTATGGAGCTTTTACCGAAGCGCAGAACGCAATTGCAAATGCGTTTTTAAGCTTCTTTAAAATGCTGAAATTGAATTGCCATTGCAGAGGAGCCGGTTTGTTTTGTAAAGCTGCCTGCACAATGCCGAAGCATATTCTCTAATCACAAGTGAGCAAATTGCATAACAAAGCAGCAAATTGGAAACAACAGGCAATGATAGTGCGGGAAAAAATATTGCTTTAAAAGATAAACAATAGCAAATACACTAAGCTCATTAAATTTGCCGCATGCAAATACAAATTTTAAAATCAAAAATTCACCGTGCGGTAATTACCGAAGCCAACCTGAATTATGTGGGTAGCCTTACACTGGATGAAGACCTGATGGATGCTGCCAACTTAATTGAAAATGAAAAAATACAGGTGGTAAATGTAAATAATGGCGAACGCCTGGAAACTTATATCATCAAAGGCCCCCGGGGCAGTGGTGTGGTTTGTTTAAATGGGCCTGCCGCAAGAAAAGGAGCAGAAGGTGATATCGTGATCATCATCTCTTATGCATTAATGGACTTTGGAGAAGCAAAAACTTTTAAACCTATGATTGTTTTTCCAAAGGAAGGGAACAGGCTTTAATTATACAAACTGTGCTATGGTTTTTAGCCCTGGAACCAGACAGCATTAGGCTTCAGCAAATGTTTGCAATGTGCGTACATTGACATTCCTATCAGTCTTGGCAGTGGCCTGCGGAACAATACAGTTGGCGGTAAACAGTTAAAACATGACCCGCATTATACGCTATAATAAAAGCCGAAGAGGATTTTAAAAGTACAAGAGTGCGATGCAACAGCCGATGCCCAAAGAACCTTCTTCTGCCCGGCCCATAAAAAAGCTACCAGTAACCATAGCTGCCCTACATCTTTTCTTTACACTTATATTTGCAGCCCATTTAAGTTTAAGATAAATAACTAATTTGTATATGTTCAATAATCTTACCGAGCGTTTAGAGACAGCGTTTAAAAATATTAAGGGTGAAGCCCGTGTTAACGATCTTAATATAGCTAATACTATTAAAGACATCCGCCGGGCCCTGATTGATGCGGATGTTAACTATAAAATTGCCAAAGAGTTCACTGATAAAGTGAGGGAAAAAGCAGTTGGCAGCAAGGTGATTAACGCAATAAGCCCCGGCCAGTTAATGGTTAAGATTGTTCAGGATGAATTAACCGAACTGATGGGCGGCGAAGAAGCTGCTATTAATATTACGGGTAACCCGGCTGTTATTTTAATAGCAGGTTTACATGGTAGCGGTAAAACTACTTTCAGTGGCAAGCTGGCCAATTATCTAAAAACAAAAAAAGGGAAAAGCCCTTTGCTGGTAGCAGCAGATATTTACCGCCCGGCGGCCATTGACCAGCTCATGGTGCTTGGCGAACAAATTGGTGTAGAGGTTTACAGCGAAAGGGAAAATAAAGACGCTGTTTCCATTGTGCAAAACGCCATTAAAGAAGCAAAAAGTAAAAACAAAAATGTTGTAATAATAGATACTGCCGGCCGCCTCGCCATTGACGAAGTAATGATGAACGAGGTTGCCTCCATTAAAGATGCTGTAAAGCCAAATGAAATACTGTTTGTTGTAGACAGCATGACGGGACAAGATGCCGTAAACACAGCCAAAGCATTTAATGAACGCCTCGATTTCAGTGGAGTGGTATTAACTAAGTTAGACGGTGATACACGCGGTGGTGCGGCACTTTCTATTAAATACACCGTGGAAAAACCAATCAAGTTTGTAAGCAGCGGTGAAAAGTTAGATACGCTCGATGTGTTTTACCCGGCACGTATGGCGCAGCGTATTTTGGGCATGGGCGATATAACCACACTTGTTGAAAAAGCACAGGCACAGTTTGATGAAGTGGAAGCCAAAAAGCTGGAAAAGAAGATCCGCAAAAACCAGTTCGATTTCCAGGATTTTATGGAGCAGTTGCAGCAGATCAAAAAGATGGGTAACATTAAAGACCTGATGGGTATGATACCTGGCATGGGTAAAGCCATTAAGGATGTTGACATAAGCGACGATTCTTTTAAAGGTGTTGAGGCAATGATTAGTTCGATGACTCCATTTGAAAGGGCAAACCCGGATGTGATTAGCCAAAGCCGCAGGGTTAGAATAGCAAAAGGAGCCGGTAAAGACATTGCGGAAGTAAATGCTTTTATGAAACAGTTTGAGCAAATGAAACAAATGATGAAGATGATGAACAAAATGCCCATGGGTAAAATGCCGGGCATGAGAAGGTAAAGGAAGTTTGGAGTTTCAACTGTGTTAGCTGAACAGCATTACTAAACGTACAAGAGTGCGACGCAAGAGGCGATGCTATGGAAATTAAAAGCTGGGTCCAAACAACAGTAAACGGTAAACTTTCAGGCTTTTCCACATAAGTGTGCATGAATATTTTTTACTTATCGCAACACAACCGATATTCGCAACAAGAATGAATGTTAGTTATGGTTCCATCCTTCGATAACACCGAAACCGCCTTTGCATATAAAAGCAGCAAGCAACTGAAAAATGCCCGCCTGTTACTTAATTCTATGCATTATCCCTGGCTCGTTGCTTTGGGCACAAGGCTTACACCTTTTGTATTAAAAACCGGCCTGCCCGTAAAAAACCTCATCCGCAAAACGATCTTCAACCAGTTTGTAGGTGGAGAAACGCTGGAGGAAACCAAAGAAGTATGTAATACACTCGCCAGTTATAATGTGCAGGTAATCCTTGATTATGGTGTAGAAGGCAAAGAAAACGAAGAAAGTTTTGACCATGCTGCAGAAGAATTTATTAATGTAATTAACTATGCCTCATCGCAGCCGGGAATACCTTTTATCAGCATAAAAGTAACTGCCATTGCAAGGTTTGGCTTTTTAGAAACCATGAACAGTGCCCCAAGGCTGCGCAGTGGTATACACGATCATGAAGATGAAATGGAAGAGCAGGACAGGGTTTACGACCGTATGTACCGCATTTGTGAAGCGGCTGCGGAAAAAAATGTAGGCGTACTGGTAGATGCAGAAGAAAGCTGGATACAAGACCCTGTTGATAAGCTTGTAATTGACATGATGTCTATCTTCAACAAAGAAAAACCTGTTGTTTACAATACCATTCAGTTATACCGCCACGACAGGCTGCAGTTCCTTAAAATGAGCCATCGTATTGCCAGGCAAAAGCAATTTAAAATGGCTGTTAAGCTGGTTCGGGGCGCATACATGGAAAAAGAAAGAAAGTATGCCGCTGATAATGGAAACCCGTCGCCCATTCAGCCCGATAAAGAAAGCACAGACAGGGATTATAATACAGCTGTACAATATTGCATGGAAAACATTAGTGATATCGCGTTAATAGTAGCATCACACAACGAAGAAAGTTGTATGCTGGCGGCACAATTGCTCATAGATAAAGGATTACCTCACAATCATCATCATGTGCATTTTTCCCAATTATATGGCATGAGTGATAATATCACCTTCAACCTTGCAAAAGATGGTTATTCAGTAAGCAAATACCTGCCGTTTGGCCCCATCAACGAAGTAATCCCATACCTTATGCGACGTGCACAGGAAAATACCAGTGTAAGCGGGCAAACAGGCAGGGAACTTTCGCTTATCAATAAAGAATTGAAAAGAAGAAAAATAAGTTAAGCCACAAGGGCGTGTAGCCTTTTACAATTTGCACCCATAATTTTTTACAGCATTTTATGGACCAGGCTGAAGTACTTCTCTCATCGTTCCTTGCGTCGCACACTTGTACTTTCCGATTTTAATTGAGCTTTCAACAGCCAGGGATCAATTTTTTTATTACCCAAAACAGTACCCTGAAAATACTCATTTGTTTTATGAAAACTTTAAGCGCTTAAATATTTACAGCAAAATTTTAGCTGCATTTTTGTTCATTGCCTCGGAATTAGAAAAGTAAAATCATAAACCAATTTTATGTTAATGGTTGAAAGGCATAAACAAAATGTTTTTTTATTTCGTTTACAAAGACTGAAACTAATTTTGAACACGGAATAATTCCAAATTTAAAATACCACTCAAATTTTAATTAAAAAACAGTGTTTCAATTTTACTATTCGCTTTTTTTAAAGTCTAATAAAAAATAATGGCACAAATGATTAAAAGCTTAGCAGCTCTGTTTTTTGCAACTTTACTCTTTTGGGGATGTTCCAAAAGCCCCCAATCAAACACCCCTGTCACTCCACCGCCTTCTTTTGATGGTACTATAACAACCGATATTGTATATGGGAACAATAAGGATTACCTTGGCAACAACGTTAATCTTAAATTGGATATTTATACGCCAAACCTTAGCCCAATGCCTGCAAAACTTCCGCTTATTGTTTTTATTCATGGTGGGGGCTTTTTGGTAGGTGATAAAGAACCTTCTAAAACCGATTGTAAATTATTAGCTCCCCAGGGATTTGTAGTAGCTACAATTAATTACCGCCTTGGATGGTCCGATAGTGAGCCCTCTAAATGTAATGCGGATACGGGGAAATTAGCTGCTGCATGGTACAGGGCACAGCAGGATACACGTGCGGCATTGAGATTTCTTGTTGCCAACGCAGATAAATATCTTATTGATACTAGCTGGATATTTATAGAAGGCCAAAGTGCTGGTGCAGAAGCCTCTTTGGGTGCAGTATATTTCCCTCAGGATAGTGCAAATTTTTACGTTAAAGGCATTGTTGATACTTTAGGTTTACTGGATAATGCAGGAAATAATTTAAAAAATACTTATTCAATCAAAGCTATTGGTTCTATGTGGGGTGCACTTAACAGCCCCTATTTGATTACCCCGATCAGTGCGGTACCCACTATATATTTTCAGGGTGCTTTAGATCCTACCGTGCCTTATGATGTAGGCCACTATTACAGTTGCGATAATTTCCCTATAGGTTACGGAACAAAGGTTTTATACGACAGGCTTACATCATTTGGCGTATCTACAGTTGCATTTGTTGATCCCCTGGGCGGCCATGGAATTTATGATGACACCTTTAACGAACCCAATATTGCCTGTTTTTTTAAGAGCGTGATGGATAAACAAACCCAGAATGGTTTCTATACAACCAAGGTTTCAATTTGCAGGTAATAACTAAACATATTTTTTCATCCCTAAAACAGATTTGTATTTTTACAAATCTGTTTTGCTTTGTTGAACGTATCTGTAAAACCAAATTTGCACTTTACACTTTAAAAGAATATAAAGATTGAAAAGTTTTAAAAAAATTGGCAGCATTTTTGTCTTAGGCAACAGGATTGCGATTTGTAAATGCAAAGGCGTTACAAACACTGATTAAAGGAATTAAACTTATTCATCATTTCATCGTCTTAAAAAATAATTAAAATGAAATCTATGTTCACAAGATTAGCGGTATTTATGTTTTCTATTGCATTAGTTTGGGGATGCAGTAAAAGCAGTACCCCCACCCCAGTACCACCCGTGCCTCCCTCAGGCTTTAATGGCAAAATAATATCAGATATTTCTTACGGAAGTAATAAAGACTGGTTGGGTCAAACTCAAAACTTAACAATGGATATTTACCAGCCAACCACAACTATGGGCTCAACAAAATATCCCGTTGTAGTATCAATACATGGTGGAGCGTTCGATTTTGGCGATAAGTCGGATATCGCAGCAGATTGTCAAATTTTAGCTTCTAAAGGTTTTATAGTTGCAGCTATAAACTACCGCGAAGGATGGGACTGGATAAAGAAAAGTGATCCACTAAAGTGCACAGCAGATACATCAACACTTACTGAAGCCTGGTACCGGGCACAGCAGGATACACGTGCATCACTCCGTTTTCTTATGGCGAATGCCGATAAATATGGCATTGACCCCAACTGGGTTTTTGTAGAGGGATCAAGTGCCGGAGCTGAAGCTTCATTGGGTGCTGCATACTTCCCGCAAGACAGTGCAAATGTGTATATGCCGGGAATAGTTGATACTTTAGGTGGCCTGGATAATTCATCAAATAACCTTACAAATTCGTATAAAATAAAAGGTATTGGTTCTATGTGGGGAGCTGTTAACAGTCCATATTTAATTACGCCGGCCAATGCCACTCCAACTATTTTCTTTGCCGGAGTATTGGGTGTGGGTGTACCGTGGAATGTTGACCACTACTGGGGTTGCGATAATTTTGCTATAGGTTATGGTGCAAAACCTTTATACGACAGACTGGTATCTTTAGGTGTACCAGCTGTTGCCCATATTGATCCAAACGGATATCACGAAGTTTATACCGTTCAGTTTAGAGAAGAGAATATTGCCTGCTTCTTCAATGGGTTAATGACCAAACAACCACAAACCGGATGGGATTATACCAGTGCCGGAGTACCAAATTGTAAATAGCCTCTATTATTTAAAAGATAAAAGCAAATGCCGGTTTCATAAAATTTATGAGCCCGGCTTTTGCTTTTCATAGCATCGCCTCTTGCCACGCTTGGTTCAAAGTTCCCCTTTCATGGGATCAAAAAAAGACAGGTACATTAAAATTATGAGCCTGGTTTTTTATTTGCAATTAGGTTCATCTCAGCTATAGTATGCAGGTTATTTTCTCAAATAATTTTGTGTTATACTTATTTGCTTAAATAATTCCGATTTATTATATTTGAGTAACCAATACTTACTGATATGGCTTACTCAATTGAG
>JANXWM010000794.1 GCA_025351145.1 Chitinophagaceae bacterium | reverse complement strand
CAAATAAAACCCTCTGCGTAGAAGGGTTACCGGTAAGGATACACTTCCCATCTTCCTGTAGGTTGTTCAATGGAATACAGCGTATAGTAGCTTTAGAAAGTTCTTTTATTTTTTCTTCCGTTTCCGAAGTACCGTCCCAGTGCGCAGATACAAACCCCGTTTTTTCGTCAAGGATTTTAATAAAATCATCCCAGCTATCGGCTTTTGTGATATGATCCTGCTGATATGCCTTTGCTTTACTGTACATGTTCACCTGTATCTCGTCAAGCAAAGTTTTAATATAGCCGGAAATGCCGTTTATATCTACATTCATTTTTTCTTTCGTATCTCGTCTTGCTACTTCTACCAAATTCTTTTCAAGGTCCCTTGCCCCAACTGCCACACGAACAGGCACACCTTTCATTTCGTATTCTGCAAATTTCCAGCCCGGCCTTGCATGCTCGCTCTTATCATATTTTACAGAGATGCCCAAAGCCTTTAATTCTTTCACAATCACATCCACTTTTTCAGAGATCATTGCCAGTTGTTCATCGCCTTTATAAATAGGTACAATTACCACCTGCAGCGGCGCAATTTTTGGCGGCAGTATTAAACCATCATCATCGCTGTGCGCCATTACAAGTGCACCTACCAACCTGGTACTTACGCCCCAGCTTGTTGCCCAAACATAATCAAGCTTATTTTCTTTATCGCTGAATTTTACATCGAACGCTTTTGCAAAATTCTGACCAAGGAAATGCGAAGTACCGGCCTGTAATGCTTTACCATCCTGCATCAATGCTTCAATGCAATAAGTATCTACCGCGCCGGCAAAACGCTCATTCGCCGTTTTTACTCCTTTTACAACGGGCAATGCCATATAATTTTCAACAAAGTCGGCATACAGATCGAGTATCAACCTTGTTTCATCAATAGCTTCCTGTGCTGTGGCGTGTGCAGTGTGGCCTTCCTGCCACAAAAATTCTGCGGTACGCAAAAACAACCTTGTACGCATTTCCCAGCGAACCACATTTGCCCATTGATTAATGAGCAATGGCAAATCGCGGTAAGATTGTATCCACGATTTATAACTGTTCCAGATAATCGTTTCAGAAGTTGGGCGAACTATTAATTCTTCTTCCAGCTTTGCATCAGGATCTACAATTACTCCGCCACCATTAGGGTCGTTCATTAAACGATAATGCGTTACCACCGCGCATTCTTTTGCAAAACCTTCTACGTGCGCAGCTTCTTTACTAAGAAAACTTTTAGGTATAAAGAGCGGGAAATAGGCATTCACATGGCCTGTTTCTTTAAACATTTTATCCAGTGTATCACGCATATTTTCCCACAATGCAAAACCATGCGGCCTTATTACCATGCAGCCTCTTACTGCGGTATAATCTGCGAGGCCCGATTTTAATACAACATCGTTGTACCACTGCGAATAATCCTGTTCTCTCGATGTTATTTCTTTTGCCATAATATTTTTATTTCACCTGGTCTTTTAAAAATGGTTGCTTTTTGTTTACTAAACTGCATTGCTGCTATGAAGCTTTGCTTGCGTCGCACTCTTGTGCTTTTGAATAGATTTGAGCTTTGGGCTGCAATTGCAGGCGGTTGCTTTTTGCGTAAAGAGTTAAGCCCGCAGCCTTCAGCCGAATATTGCTGCGAACGTACAAGAGTGCGACGCAACAAAAGCTTTATAGAATTCCCTCTGCCCGGTACAAAAAACACAACCGCAAACACATGTTAGTTTTAGTGTAACCTTAACAAAGCCAATTCTGTTTACTTATATCCACATTGTAACTTTATACAGCAAACTGTTACTGCCGAAACGCGGCAAAAGTAATAACTTAGCGCAATAAACATTAAAACGATTTGTATGAAAAATATATTGATACCCTTTGCAATACTTGCAGTTGTAATGAGTGGATGCTCTGCTGCATATAAAGCCAGCGTTACGCCGGACGATGTTTATTATTCTCCTGCGCCGCAGGCTAAAGAAGGCGTTAAAGATGCACAGGATGACTATAGTTCTAACAGCGACGATAATTACCTGCGCATGAAAGTGCGTAACCGCTACCAATGGAATGGCATTGATGATTACGATTACTGGAACGACAGCCGTTACGATTTTGGTTACAGTTGTACACCATCGAGAACAGTATTGATGAATCCATATAATCCTTATACTTATGGCAACTGTTTTGGCTTTGGATATTATTCTCCCTGGAATTCATATTACAGTCCGTACTCTACCATTGTTTATTATAAAAATCCCCATGTTTACTATGGCAATACAGGTAAAACAAATTTAACCGCCTACAGAAACAGGAACTATAATAACGGCAATAATACCTTTGGCGGGTTGCTGAAAAATGTATTTAACTCAAACAATTCCTCATCAAATAATAATAGTACAAGCCCTTCAAGAAGTTTTGGTTCGGGTACTACACCAAGCAATAATGCAGGTGGCAGAAGCGGCGGTTATAACAGCAGTGGCAGCAGCAGCGGAAGCAGCAGGCCGCCCCGTGGAGGTAAATAATTTACTTATTAAAAACGGTTAAGATACTTACAACAATTTTTAAAATGTTGGCTGATATTTTTTTATCCAAACAGCAAGGTATGACGAAGAATTTTTTGCTTTTGTT
>JANXWM010000732.1 GCA_025351145.1 Chitinophagaceae bacterium | reverse complement strand
CCGGCAAACTAATCAGTTATTTAGTGAGCGATTTTGTAAAAATTCTACAGGTATAAACCACTTTGCAATACTGCTTATTTTTAATTGAAATTATTATTGACCGGGCTGAAGAACATGAATGAAGCTTTGGTTGCGTCGCACTCTTGTACTGTATATCATTCCGGAACAGGAGAGCCGTAGAAATTTACAGGTAATACCAGCATTGATGACGGCTTGTAAACCATCACTGTTATTAGCATTAGAAAGATTTATCTTTTTTCTTTTTTATACTATCCATTATTTCCTGCTCTGTTTTTAAAACACCATTATCAATTTTCTTTTTGATATAAATGGTTATTGTTTCTGACAGGGTTGGCCTTTCTATTAGCGTAGCTTTTACAACAACCGAATCTCCTTTATACGACGAATCTATAATTAGGTCGTTACCATCCCATGTGCCCGTATTGCTCCAGAATTTAATTTGTTTATTGCTTAATGGCAGGTAGTTGCCATTAGACATTTTACCGTCAACATTAATATAATTATGAACAGCTTTTTTCAGGCTGTCTGTATAAAGATGAAAATATATATTTTCTATGCTCTGCGATTTTGCAGTTATAGCTGTTGCCAGCAGAATAAGAAGTAGTAAATGTTTCATTCATTTTTTTCTTACGGTATCTAAAACAGTACCAAAGAGATTTATGAGAAAGTTAAGAATGAAATACAGCTTTGGATGTTGTTTAAATTTTATGTGGTTAACTGCAACGGATGCCGGAGATGACCATTGATATGAATGATGAACGGATTGCGACGCAAGGAACGATGCTATGAAAACTAATGCTGGTATTTAAATATTTATTTACCATCCACCACTCGCACCGCCGCCGCCGCTGCTGCCTCCACCAAATCCACCGAAGCCGCCACCGCCAAATCCACCACCACCACCGCCGCTCCAGCCACCTCTTCCTCCGCCACCTCCGCTAAAGAGCAATGGCCATATAAGGCTGCTGTAACCACGGCGGCTCATCATACCACCGCCGCCACCGCCGCGTCCGCTGCGGGCAACAATCATTAAAACCACAAATAAAATAATAAGGAAAACAAATATGGAACCACCACCATCGCCGTTATTTTTATCACGTTTTACACTGTACTCGCCTGCGGCAGCTTTACCGAGCGAAGTGATTGCTTCATCGAAGCCACGATAGTAATCGCCGTTTTTAAAATTCGGTGAAAGATCATTATCAATGATACTGCTTG
Organism: Chitinophagaceae bacterium; assembly: GCA_025351145.1. Lineage (GTDB taxonomy): Bacteria > Bacteroidota > Bacteroidia > Chitinophagales > Chitinophagaceae > Limnovirga. Next base: position 2,016 of record JANXWM010000732.1, on the reverse strand, counting down.
CAGTAATATCAGGAATAGCACCTTCGAGGCCGTAGCCAACTTCGATCCTTATTTTGTGTTCCCCGGTTGAAACAAGTATCAATACACCGTTGTTATGTTTGCTGCCGCCTATACCCCAGGAACGGAACAGTTTATTTGCGTAATCAGCCACATCATAACCATTGAGCGTTTTAATGGTAACTATTGCAATCTGGTTGCTGGTGCTATCGTCAAGTGCTACCAATCTTTCTTCAAGAATGCCTTCCTGTTCACTTGATAAAACATCAGCCGCATCATTCACCAATCTTGGCGGGTTAGGCTTTGGCAGTAAATCCTGCGACCATGCCATACCAGCAAGCGTAAATAAAAAAAACAGGAGTATTAATTGTTTCATTTTGCAAATAAAGAAGTCCCGCCGGGGCAGGACTTTTTAATAAATTTATTTTCCAAAAACTATATCGTCGGGCAATTCATTTTTATCTGTAGCGGCATCATAAGGAAAGTGCAGGCTAAGCGCGGCACCAATTTCTTTCACCACTTCCGCAATGCCATCTGCATAATTCTCTTTATCGAATTTTTGCAGCATGTGTGCAACCGCATTGTTCCAAAACTCTTTACCGGTTTTATTATAAATACCCTCGTCACCAAAGACCGCCAGTTGTTTATCTTTTATTGCAACGTATACCAATGTTGCATTGCGGTAATCAGTCTGTCCCATTTTTAATCTGTGGAAAACCTCTATCGCACGGTCAATTGCATCTACAAAACTGCAATGGTTTTCTATAAACACACGTACTTCGCCGCTTGTGTTTTTTTCAGTTTGTTTTATAGCAGCTAATATTTTTTCTTTTTCTTCCTTTGAAAAAAAATCGACTGCCTTTTTTCTGAATAGTGCAAACATCTTTTGGCTTAAATATTATTTTATATCAAACTGAATATCCGGTGCTTTTTCGCTGCCTGCATCTGCTTTGTAGTAGGCCTTTTCTTTAAAGCCAAACATACCTGCAAACAAACTATTAGGGAAAGTTTTAACCTGCAGGTTATAGCCGTTTACAGACTTATTATAATCCTGCCGTGCAATGTTAATGCGGTTCTCCGTGCCTTCTATTTGTGTTTGAAAATCCTGAAAAGATTTGGTTGTTTTTAAATCGGGATACGCTTCTGCCACAGCCATTAACCTGCTGAAAGCTCCCTGCAACTGTGCCTGAGCCGCCTGGTATTTTGCCAGCGATTCCGGATCGTTAATATCAACCTGTATGCTTGTTGCTTTAGATCTTGCTTCAATTACTTCTTTTAATGTTGATTTTTCAAAATTGGCAGAACCTTCAATTGTTTTAATTACGCTGTTGTATAAATCAGTACGGCGCTGATAATTCGTTTCAACATTACTCCAAACCTGTTTTACTTCCTGGTCTCCTTTTACCAAACCATTGTAGCTGTTGCAACCACAGCCACCCAATACTAGTATTAATGCTACAACTACAATTAAACCCAAGCTTTTTGTTTTCATGACTACTTGTTTTAGAAGTTAAATATACACAGCAAAACAAACACCACGAAACAAAATATGTCAAGATTACAGTAACCTAAATTGCTCAATGTAAAACAGGGAGCTTATTAATGAACAACGGTAAATTAAGGAATACATTTTTGAGCCAGGCAGAAGAATATGAATGAAGCTTTCGTTGCGTCGCACTTTTGTACGTTCAGAACAGTATGCAGCAAAGCGAAGTAACCTGCAAAAGAAACCGGTGAGTTTAAAATAATGTCTGCACACCATGTGCAATCCTGAACTCATGCTGCAGCAGCCATTTCTTTCTCCATAAGCCACCACCGTAACCTGTAAGCGATCTGTCGCTGCCAATTACCCTGTGGCAGGGAACAATAATGGCAATATTGTTTTTACCATTGGTGCTGGCAGCCGCACGTATTACTTTAGGGTCGCCCAGCTTTTTGGCCAAATCCATATAACTGATCGTTTTGCCAAAGCCAATATTCACCAGCTCGCCCCATACCCTTTGCTGAAAGGCTGTGCCT
>JANXWM010000669.1 GCA_025351145.1 Chitinophagaceae bacterium | reverse complement strand
ACATCTCCAAGCATTATTACATTCATTATCGCAAAGTGGGCTAATAAGCCTTCAGGTAAAAAATTACTGATTATTTCTTTGTCCAAGCTATTTGCTTTCTTACAAATTTAGCTTTAGTCCCCACAATATAACTCTGACCCTGCTTTTCCCGGTAGCAAAAAAGCGGGATTGTTTATAGAAACGCTGGCTGCTTTTTGCTCAATAGAATTCCTGCAGTACAAGAGTGCGACGCAAGAGAAGCTTAATAGATATATTATGCCTGGCCCAGCAAATCAGAACCCAAAATCCACTACCCGTTTTGAATATTGTTTATCCTGTATTATCCATGTAACCTCGTAACCGCTGCTGCCATCTGTGCTGTTGCGCATATAAATATAGAGCCTCTTTTTATCAGCAGAAAAATATACCGCCGTGTTGCATTGCGAAGTATTGGAGCTGGTATTACCCTTGCAAAAAATAGGGTCGTACAAATCGCTAAATGCTGCCACGGGAAGATGAACAGTATCGCTTCCAATTACTGCCGTTACAGACTGAATTGTTTTCTGCGGTACAGTGCCAAGCTTAGCGCTAAAGAAAGCTTTGTTGTCTATTTTTATCAGGTACTTATCATCGTAGAAAAGTAATTTTTGTTTGGCCTTATCAAATACTCCGGCAAAAATGGTTACAGAGGTGTTTGTGTTTGCAAAACGTATAAAATTATTTTTATACTCCACAAGGGGCAAGGCTTCCAGCGGTTCTTTTGCAAGCGCTTCGTCGAGACTGCTGAGGGTAAAAGCAGCAAGGTCGTTGCGCAAATCTTTATCTGTAATTTTTTTATAAAAATCTTTCTTGCTGCGGTAATCGGGAATATCATCATTTTGGGCGCTGGCAGAGAGGCATAGCATTAAAGGTATTAGCAAAAGAAAATTTGTACGCATCATTTTTTATAGTGTATTTCTCTGGAGGCTTAACGTTGATACCTGTTATTAAATTATTGCTGCTGCAGATTTTTAAGCATGTCTTCAGTCATTCTTGGCAAGTCATATTCATGGCTCCAGCCCCAGTCGCTTCTTGCGGTTGAATCATCAATACTTTGCGGCCAGCTGTTGGCAATGTTTTGCCGGTAATCCGGTTTATAAGTAATGGTAAAATCAGGAATATGTTTCTGTATTTCCGCCGCAATTTCTTTTGGCGAAAAACTCATACCCGAAATATTGTAGGAGGTACGCACCGAAATTTTTTCCGCAGGCGCTTCCATTAATTCTATGGTTGCTTTTATTGCATCGGGCATATACATCATGGGCAGGTAAGTGCCTTCATTTAAAAAACATTCATACTTTTTTTCTTCCAGTGCCTCATGAAATATTTCAATTGCATAATCCGTGGTACCGCCGCCGGGAGCAGATTTATAACTGATCAATCCCGGGTACCGCAAACTTCTCACATCCACCCCAAAACGGTTATGAAAATAGTTGCACCAAAATTCTCCTGCATATTTACTAATGCCATAAACAGTAATAGGCTCAATAATGGTTTGCTGAGGACAGTTTTCTTTGGGGCTTGTAGGCCCAAAAACCGCAATGCTGCTGGGCCAGTAGACTTTGGTAAGTTTTTCTTCCCTTGCAATATCGAGTACATTTAACAAGCCCTGCATATTCAGGTTCCAGGCAAGGCCGGGGTTCTTTTCACCTGTTGCAGATAATATGGCGGCGAGTAAATATATCTGTGTAATATTCTGGCGTATCACCTGCACATGCAGCATTTCCTTATTCATTACATCGAGCGAAACGTAAGGGCCGCTACCTTTTAATAAATCGTTCTCCTCACGCATATCCGAAGCTATTACATTGGCATTGCCATAGATTTTTCTAAGGGCAAGCGTTAGCTCCACACCAATTTGCCCCGATGCGCCAATCACTAATATTTTTTCTTTTTGCATAGCAAAACATTTTCGTTGCTGCAAACCTAATATAAAGTTGTAAGTAAATACATTTTGTACCTGGCGGAAGGAATACTATGAAGCTTTACTTGCGTTCTTAATTCCGTATGCCTCATCGGAACGCACACTTTTACTGAAAAAATACTATTCAGCTTTTAACAGCCGAAATACAGGAGCGAAGCTGCTTGCATTTTATTAAGAGAACTGCACATGATGCTAAAGGTGCCCATTGATATACAGATAAAGTGATTGCGACGCAAGGCCCCGAAACTTCGGGGGATGCCATAAAAACTGATGCTGGTATCAGATAATTGCGCTTTAAACACCTGAATGAAGCATTTATACTATCTGAATCTGTAATATGTACATACATTCTTGTTGCAGAACTATA
>JANXWM010000642.1 GCA_025351145.1 Chitinophagaceae bacterium | reverse complement strand
AAAAAGGTTATTTTATCCAATATGAAGGAATGCGAATATTTACCTTGGTTGTTTTACAATTCCATTCGCTTTACAAACTCTGTCAACAGCTTTGGATGTTTCTAACTGTGTGTAGCCTTGAATTGTTATCATATAACAAGCTTTCATCCGGCAATAAACACGGTGCTCACCTGTCTTGATATTGTTTATCATGCTCTGTTGAATTTCTGTAATAGCTCACCTTGTTTAACAAGTTCATTATTTATGATTTCGGCTTGTTCCTGGCTTAAATTCATTTGACTGAGTAAAAGCATTATTTTATTGATTCCCCACGAAGTTTGATCGGGAGAAGCTTTATAATAATCAATGTTGTTGATAAGGTCATACAATCCGGTTTGAAAGTCGTTAAGCATTTCAAGGGCTGTTTGTGTCTTTAATGGAATTTCAATTATTAAAGATTTTTCAGTTATTCGTATCATAAAAAGTAAGGGGTTTTAGTTATGCTATTGATTAAATAATAATGTTAGTGTCCTGCGAAATTTTGAAATTACTTTTATCTTGCTGGCTTTCTAAATGAGCTATCAATATTAAGTTCAGTCAATAGCGATTTAGTGGCTTTAGTGGCATGGCTTTCTTTCTTATGCTTCACTATCTGTTCAAACTGAGATACTGTCTTTACAAGCTCCGCGTTGGTCATTTTATTCAGTTCTTTTTTAACGGCTCCCTTTGCTTTTATAAACTCTTTAAGTTTAACGCCGTTCATTTTTTTATCCTCTTCTGTTTCACCCCAAATCATTTGCGCTTCATAGGCAAGGGCAAATATTTTTTTTCGCATTTTTTCACCGGAATCATCTGTTTTTAAATGCTGTATCAATACCCTGGCTTCGGAAAAAGTAAGCTGCCTGCTGCTTTGTGTGCGACCATTGCTCACATCACTTATAAACCGTGCTTTCTCCTCTAATAATCCCAACTGATTTAAAAGTGTGTGCAGTATTTTGATCTGTGCTGCTGATATTAAATTCATGGCATATTGTTTATGGTTCTGAAAAAAGTTTCTGTTAGTGCTTCTCCTTTTTGAGCGGCTTTATACAATGCAGATTCTAAGGCATCGTTTAACTCCCTGTAATTATCGCATAACTCAATTAACAGTTTCTGCAGCCCGATTTCATCAGGTATGTAGTACTCAAAAAATGGTTTGAAATCTCTTTTCTTTACAATGGGTGAAAGCACTTTTTTACCGAGCTTAAAGCGGCTGTACAATTGCGGTATAGCATCCCTGTTGCGCTTCTTTAGGTTAAGCAGTTTGTTCAGTAATTGTTCAGTGCCGATGATAACAATTGCGCAATGATCTTTTAAAGCATCGTATAAAGCTTTAAGCATTTTAAGCACTGAAATTTCAAGGTTTTCACCTTCATCAAAAATGATTATGGGTTTGCCTCCGCTCTTGTTTATCGCAATGAGTTTTAAGACAATTGCATCAAACCTTCTTTTCATGCTGTTCGTTTGCATACGTGAGGCATCGATAGTGCCATAGTCAACACCTACAAGGCTTGTGAGATCGTTTACAATATCAGTGAGCTTGTACAATGAACTGGCTGTAATCCGGTATGTGTGATCGGGATGTTTTTTGCAAAACCTGTCAACACAATAACTTTTGCAGTAACCTGTTGAACCGATAATCATAGCCGTTTTACCTTCATCCTTTGCAGTTTCCAGAGTAGATAAAACCTCTTTGAACTGCAATAATGGAAAGGTTTTCATCTGTGTTTGATTTGTCAATGTTTCCATAACTTTGTTTTTTTTAAGTAATAAATATTGAAAGCCTGGTTGTTCTCAGCAATCGGGCTTTTTTAATCCGTATATCCTGTTAAATCAAGGTTGCTATCTAAAAAATTTTCGTACTTCTCTGCATGTTTATTTTGTTGTTGATTAATATAGTCGTGTTCAATTTCATTCCTGATTTCTTTGGGCATGTATCCACTCATTTGTAACGCCTTTTCATTCAGGTTATCCGTAACAATAATTTTTCTTTTTGCAGCATTTTTACTTACGTGATTGGATTGTTCCTTTTTAACAGATAGTACACTATTTAGCATGGTTCTGCTATTTGCTTCTGCATCATGTAAGGCTCTCGCTATTAGTGTTGCCGAATTGGCTATAAAGCGTATGTTTTTGCCATTGGTAACAAGTATGCGGCTTAAGTCGTAAGGGTCGTAAATAACATTTACTTTTTCTCCTATCAGATACATTTGTTCAACAGGATTGGGCAGGTCATAACTGTATTTAATATTATTCATCTGAAATTCTGCCCCTCTGGCAGTTATCGTGATTTCATTAGGCAATGTGAAGCCAAACAATTGAAGAAATTGCATATCTGAAATAGGCCTTTTCTGTTCGTCTGTAAGTTTATTCCATCCATCGAGCCATTGTTGCTGCTTGCTCGGAGCTTTCATATTTTCACGCTTGAAATCGGGGAAATGCCTTAACAGGTGATAGTATTTTTGAAGTTGCATTTCTACACCCTCATTAGTATCGGGATAACTGTTTTTATTCAGGTATAATTCTTCCTGATTAACTCCGAAATTTTTAGCGGTGATATTGTTGCCGTTGTAGTTTTTTTCAGAACAGATTTCTGCACATCTTTTAGAAAATGTTGAACCAAAGAACTGTTCAATATATCCACGATGTTTATTGAAGTGTGCCGGCGGTACAAAGTTTGCTATACGCTTAAAGTAGGGGTACAATGTTTTTTCCTGCCAGTGATCTGCTTTTAATTCAAAGGGAATGTGCCAGCCTTTTGTTAAGCTTCTTACATAGTACATTGCATCTATGTAAGCCATCTTAACCATGTCAACCGTAGGGCTTTTTGCTATCCTAAAACTTCTACCCAATACAAGGCCGCAATAACTATCAACGACTACATAAGAAACGGCTTTGTTCCATTGGCTTTCATTATTTTGATAATAAAAGTCCAGGTTGTTATCATCGCTTTCCCAAAGCACAAAAGGTGCAGACGGTTTCAAGCCTTTTACAGGTCTGATATATTTTTCATTGAATGTTTCTCTGCCACATCTGCCGGTTGTGATTTCAGGTGCTTTTGCCCTGCGCCAATTACCAACAGTTGCAGGGTTGATTTCTTTGTACTTGTTCTCCCTTGCCCAAATATTATAGGTGAAACAAATAAGCACATCATCAAGTTGTCGCGGGTCTTCTATCAGGCTTAAAAGTATTGCTTCACTTTGTTCGTCGTTTACTTTTGCCGCATTGCTTACCTTACCTGTATTGCCATGAATAAACATTGCATAGCCTTGTTGCTCATATTCCTTTAAATTTAACCGGAGACGTTTTTCAGAGTAAGGAAGGTTTATGTTTGACCGCTTTATTAAGTCGCATACATTTTTGTAAAAAGTATCAACGCTCATATTTAATTGCTGCTTTGCAATTTCTTTTTTGCTGTATTTTAAAATCATGTTCAGCCAGCTTGCAGCCCATGAATTTCTTAAAACCCAATCATCAGAAAAGGTGTATAGGTTTCTATTCATTAATTCTGAAAAAAACTTGTCAGCTTCCAGATCATACTTAACCAAATCTTTTATAGGTGATTTTTGTACATATTGGTAGGGGTCTCCAAATTTTTCAACAATAGCTTCTTTATACCTGGCTCCAAGTTGTTCAAAAGGGAAAAGCTTCGCACCTCTTTCTTTTGAATAAGGCAAAGATTTATTTTGCATTGAGGTTGCCTTGTCAATGTATGATCTCGAAAAGCCGCAAGCCGTTAAATCTCTTACTTCAACATGCAAGGTTTGATTTATAAGTTTCATAATTGCACTATTGATTTTATTTCATTGATAAGAAGATTGTCTAACATTTCTTCGGCTTGAGCCATTCTTACCATTACACTTATCACATTCTCATTTTGGCATTTACCTTCACAAACTCTACGAACTTGGCGTTTTGAAACCCCTGTTATTTGGGCAGTTCTTATAACCCTTGCCGCTCTTATTGTATCTCTATTTATTGTTTTATTCATATAAAAAATGCACTTTTGTTTAGTCCGTTATAAGGACAAGCAAACTTAGCCCTTAAAAAGGTCATTGCCAAATAAAAGGGCAAAAATATTATTGATTATGACAGGTCGCTTAAAAGAGAATTTAAAAAAGCTCCGAAAAGATAAAAATTTAAGTCAGCAACAAATTGCTAACGAATTGAACATCAAACGTTCTACTTACTCTAATTGGGAAAGCGGTCAGGTTATGCCGTCTGTCGATACCTTAAGAAAAATATGCGATACGTTTGGCGTACATATCTCTCAATTGCTTGACGATTATAACCATTTCGATATTTTTCTTGACCTTAATAGGGACAATGGTAAGATTAATGAAACAGATTCAGACGATAAAAAAGGTAAGATAAAAGGTAAGATATCGGGTAAGATTGATCTACTAGATGAGAAAACTATTCTTTCAGAAGATTTTGAACAGCTAAAGGAGCGGCTTTTAAAGAATGATGAAGGGGAACTGCGTTTATTTATACATATGCTTTTTATGGGATTACAGAATAAGGGGTTGAAAATCAACATTAAGCATATCGATAAGATGAATACTTATTTTTTAGTTACTAAAGCAATGCAGCTTACAGAAATATTTCAAAAAATTGATCTAATAAAAGAAGAATTTGCTTCTTTTTCGGCTGAAATAGACAAAAAATTGAAGCAAAATTGAAGCAAATACAACCTATTCAGGACGTTTTAATTGCATACTGTAATCATGTATTTTCTCCTGAAACCCACACCAGTCGTGCATTTTTTGCACTTTTTACATATACATATAAATAGGACAATTTAATTTACCCCCCTTACATTGATGAGCAAACCAGCCGACAGAAAACTGCATAAAAAAGCGGCGATTAGAAAACCGCCGCGAGTTTGTGTCAGCATAATAACCATAACCTTTACGGAAAAAACTAAACAAAAACAACAGGTCAGCAACTTGAGATTAATTGCAGAACAAAGATGCGGCGCAGATATTTACCAAACAATGTGATTTTTCACATAAACCGATGTGATTTTTCACATGAATTGATGTGATTTTTCACATAACTGGATGTGATTTATCACATAAACAGGCGTGGTTTTTCACCGGATTCTTAAAATTGAATTACCGGGGAATAAAAAAAAATCATTCAAAAAAAATTTTGAACAATGATAACCCGGTATAAATACAATGATTTAACGGCTGGAATTTTTTTTTACAAAAAACCTGCAAATGAGTTTGCAAATCAGTAATTACTGCTGCCTGCAGAAAAGCTTACACCACAATCCCTCTCCCCTTCACCTTTCCCGATTTTCCAAAACTTTCATAACAATACAAATCTGTAAAAACAGTTAAGCCAGATTGAGGAAGATGTTTATGAAAAAGGTTATCAGCTCTTTTATTCAAGGTTGAAATATGTATGTTGCCGTACTGGCAAAAATTAGCGAGTAACGTTTGGTCTTCATTCATTAAATAAAAGATGGGTAATGCAGCATTGCAGCGCACAAGCCAAAACAGGTGCGGTATAAATGCGCTTAAATCTTCAGTTTTTAGCTCAAGCCCGCCATTGAATTTTTTACCCACTTTTTCTGCTTCCAAAAAACCCATGGCCTCTTTTACGGGTGAATAATCATTCTCCTGCGAAAGCCATGCTGCACCTGTATCACCCATAAAAATGAGTGAGGGGATATTCATGCGTTCAACTAAATGCTGCAATGCAACTGCCATATTTTTTGCATGCCCTTTTGCCGACTTTGATTCTGTAGTAAGTATATAACTTTTATACAGGTCAGGATACGTAAACTGATCGCTGATATTAAATGTTGATGGAAATTTCGGGTATAGCTTATAGCACCTTTGCCTGCTTATTTTCTTAATCATACAACAGCATTTTAATAGTTAGAAATTCATTATTTCGCTTGCTGTTTTTCACAGCTCAATTATATTCTGAATGTACAAGTGTGCGACGCAAGGAACGATCAAAAAAAGGACTTCAGTCTGGCTCCAAAAAAATTACGGAACAATTATTATTTTATTTCCCGCCTTTAAATGTTCCTGCATCTACATCTTTTATAAACTGAATTACGCCGGGGTAAAAATGCGGCTGATCGTCCCACATAGCAAGGTGGCTGCCTTCTGGGCAATATAAACTGCGGCCCTGCTGTACCTGCGTGCTCATCCATTTCATGTAATCAGGATCCATGGTATCGAAATGGGCACCAACCATAAGCGTGGGCACTTTTATATTGGGCAGATCTTTGCTCCTGTCCCAGGTAAGCAGGCGGCCACCGGTTTTAAACTCGCTTGGGCCCTGCATCATTACATAAATTTCATCGTTTGTATGTTTAAATGCACGGTTTACGCCGTCTGGCAAAACGGGCAGGCGGCAAAGATGTTTTGCATAATATTCGCTGTACACCAACGACAGGTAAGTGGGGTCTTTATACATGCCTTTGGCCTCGTAATTCTGCAGCGAATCCACCAGCGATTTACGCATTTCTGTGCGAAGCTTTTCATTGTATTTTTCGTACGCAGGAATACTCGCCATCATGTTGCATACAATAAGGCCTTTTAAATTTTGCTGGTATTTTAGTGCGTACTCCATGCCGAGTAAGCCACCCCACGAATTGCCGAGCAGGTAAAAATTATCTTTGTTTAAATTAAGCGCAATGCGCACCTGTTCTACCTCTTCCACAAAGCGGTCTGTGGTCCAAAGGCTGCTGTCTTTGGGCTGATCGCTGTAGTAAGAACCAAGCTGATCGTACTCGATCATTTCAAAACCCTGCTGCGGAAAAAAGCTTTCGAAACATTCCATATACTCATGCGTCATTGCAGGGCCGCCATGTAGCAGCAGTACTTTAATGCGAGGGTTGTTGCCAATGGTTTTTGTCCACACATTAAAAGTGCCCACGGTTGTTTTTACGGGAATCATTTCTACGCCGCCGCTTTGTACGCCGCTATCTTTTGGCGCAAAATAATCCTTTACCGAAATGCTGCTTTCAACGGGTTTTGGTTGCTGACAGGCTGCTGATACAACAAATAAAAAGGCAATTATTTTCTTCATACGGTACATTTTTTAAAGTACAAGTTTAAACTTTTTTCTTGAGCCAAACAGAGGTAATACTATGATGCTTCTCTTGCGTCGCACTCTTGTACGTTTTGATTATGAATGAGCTTTTACCGCAGCGAAGTTCGAAGCGAAAACTGAATGGCAAAGACTGGAAAAAGGATCAACAAAAAACCGCAGCAGTATAGAAAATATTTTTCTTCGCCGCTGCGGTTAACCTTATTTTTAAAAAAATATTACTGTTTCAAAAGCTTAATTGTTTTAGTTGCTGATCCGCTTTTTACAGAAACAATATAAATTCCTTTCGTTAGTTTCTCAACAGGCAATTTTATCTGCATGGTATTATTGACCGTTGTGCTCCACAAAACTTTTCCGCTCATATCAGATAAAGTTACACTTGCATTTTTTACCTCACCTGTCAATTGCAGCAAAGCACTTGATGCAACTGGGTTAGGGGAAATTTTTGCATCGAAAGAAACTGGCTTTGCTATGGCTTCATTCTGCTCTTCACTTTTTACAGATGCGAAAGAAACCAGTGATGCATCGCCTTCATACAGTTCTGAGCCATACTGGTAAGTATACCCGCCAAAGAACAATTTATTTCCATTGGCAATAAGACCATTTATTCCGTTAACGTTTGCCATAACAGAATCTGAAACAAGGTTTGTTCCCGATTCAACCCCGGTAGAAGACCATAGATACCCATTGTTACTAAAGAAACATTTGCCGGCTGCACCACACATGCTGTAAAAGTTTGTTGAGTTTATGCCGGTTGTTATATCTTTCACCAGCAGCGTATTGGTTGCTTTGCCTTTGCTCGCCCATAGTTCAATACCATGCACGCCATCATCTGCAGTAAAAAATAATCCCCCGCTTACATCTGTAAGAAAAGCCGGATTGGAAGCGCTATATCCCGGATTAATATCTTTAACCAGTTTGGTACCGGCAGCAGTGCCATTCGTTTTCCAGAGTTCCATTCCATAATCATAGGTATAACCGCTAAAATAAAGTGCATTACCAGAAACGCAAATATGTTGTATAGCGTCAAAATAAGAGTACGCTGAGTAAGGGGATACATCTGCAAGTTTTAAAGTACCCGCAGCAGTTCCGTCACTCTTCCAGAAACTATTCGAGCTTGAGGTGCCATCATAGGCCGCAAAATAAGCCGCTCCGTTGAAAGCAAAATAGCTGTATGGCGAAGAACTGCTGCTTCCGGTAAAAATATCTTTAACGATAGATGTGCCGGCAACGGTACCGTCGCTTTTCCACAGTTCAGTTCCATTTATATCATCGTTGCCATTAAAAAAGGCCGTATTACCCGCAGTTATTATATAGGAGTTATAGCTGTAACCTGCATGTACCTGGTAAGTTCCGGCAGGCGTGCCATTGGAACGCCAAACCTCATTCTGCCCTGTATAATTATTATACACCTGGTAAAACAACATGCCATTATCGGCAACAGCGATGCTATTTATATAGTAATTGAAATAATCAACGTCAACTACTTTAACCACAGCTGAACCATTTGATCTGTATATAGATCTTGACGGGCTGCCAGTCGTATACACTGTAGAGGTGAAATAAACATTTTTGCCGTTGGCGGTAGCGTTCTGAATATCTGATCCGTTTTCACCAGGAATAATATCTGCAACTAATGCAGTTCCATTAGCAGTGCCATCTGACCTGTATAATTCACTGCCATATTCAGGAGTGTTTGCTACAAAAACAATTCCATTTGCAAGCACAGCCTGCCCAGAATTACCAGCGGCATAAGAACCTGCGGTGGTAGTCTTATTAATATCTTTAACCTGTTTTGTGCCCGCTGTTGTACCGTCGGTCTTCCACAATTCATTACCGTATTTAAGTGTACGGGCATCAAACAAAATCTTGTTGTTACAAGGGGTCATATCATAAGGGCTGGAGCTGTAATTACCGGGATTTATATCGGCTGTTAAAGCAGTTCCTGCTGCCGTGCCATCGCTCTTCCATAACTCATACCCGTAAGTGGTATCGAATTTTGAAAAGAACAATGTTCCGTAGCCATCAGTAAAAGTATTCAGGTATTCCTGGAAACCAAAGTTCTTTACAGCTATCGTATTATTGGCTCCGCCTTTCGTCGCCCATAATGAGTAACTGTTATCTGCATTTATTACCGAAAAGAACAGTGTATTACCTGCTGCCACTATGTTGTAATAATCTATATTACTACTGCCCGAACCAGCAATAATATCTTTTAATAACACCAGACCCGCTGCATTTGTAGCATTGTACTTATACATTTCGGTTCCTGTAGCCGCGGTTGTGGCTTTCATATACATGGTATTTCCAATTACAGCGAAAGGCACATTCTGAAAAAAGAAATTTTGTTCAAAAGTTACACCATTACCACCGGGAGCAATAGCTGTACCTGCAGTGGTACCATCTGTTAGCCACAATTTATTGCTTACCCCGTCATAGGCAGTAAAATAAAGATGATTATTGTAAGCAGTTAAAAAACTTGGGCCATTAAAATCGTAATTGTCAGGGTTAATATCTTTTACCATAAATGTGCCTGCATCTGTTCCATCGCTGCGCCACAATTCGCGGCCATTGGTATTGGAGCTTGCCGTAAAATAAAGCAGCCCGTTGGCTGATGAAAACTGGAAAGCGGAAGAAGTATAATTTCCGGAAGCATATAAATCTTTTACTACCACCGTTCCAGCAGCGGTGCCATCCGTTTTCCAAAGCTCACTGCTAAAAAGCCCCGTGCTGCCGTTTGTTGTAAAAAAAACGGTGTTGTTTACCGTGTACAAAAAAAGCGGGGAGCCACTTTCACTGCCTGTTAAAATATCCTTCAGCAATTTAGTGCCTGCTTCTGTTCCATCACTTATCCAGAGTTCGGTACCTTCTGCAACGGTAGTGGCAGAAAAATAAACTTTTCCGTTTGCTGCGGTTAGTCCAAATACATTTGAACCGTCAACTCCCGGATTAATATCCTTTACCAAATAACTACCGGCAGTGGTTACATCACTTCTCCACAGCTCTGTACCATGCAAGCCATCATCGGCAGCAAAATAACTTATATTGTTCACTACGGTGTACTGGCCATTGGCAGATGTTAGGCTGTAATTGTACGGATTGCCATCTGTTTTTGTATTCAGGTCTTTTGTTAAATGAAAATTAGCGGCGGCGCCTTTGTCCATTATCTGTGCCGGTAAAAGGCTTTTGGTATCAAATGCAGCATTCTGCATTGATGGTATTACAAGCTTTCGCTTAGCGGTATCGTAGTAAGGCCGCATTGCATCTGCATATTGCTTTTGCGGTGGGATAATCTTTACACCTTGTGGTTGAGCAAGACAAAACAAAACATTGCAAAACAGCAATGCTGTAAGTAAACTTCTGCATTTCATGAGTGGTATATTTATGTTGATTTTTGGTTTAAGCGATGTTAGCGTTTAGTGATTGAGGGCTCTAAAATATTGAAAGCAACCTACACGGCATCATTAAAATTACAAATGGAGTTAAAATATTTTTTACCCGGCCTAAGAATAAGCATGAAGCTTTACTTGCGTCGCACTCTTGTACGTTCAGATACTTTACTGAGCTTTTATCTAAGCGTAGGTTGAGGGTGACAACACTGTCAACGGCGACGTAATTTTATTTGATTACTTTTTGGCAAGCCTGATTAATTTTTCAAAATCTGGCTTGAACTCAGAAATATTTTTATAAGTAACATCAGGGATTGTACTGAATCCAGAATCTTCTGTCACCAAACTTAATCCTATAAAATCTTCGAAAAGTTGAACGCAATAAAACTTTTCATTTACCCAAATATCTATCATAGCAGCACCTGAATCAAACTTATGTAATTCGTGTCTTATAGAAAGCTTTTTAAGCGTAGGAATTACATATTCAATTACTTCGTTCATTGTTATTTCCGCTTGTCAAATCAATTAAATGATATTTAGAACTTGAATGCTCATTATTATTATAGCTAACACATTAATTTGTGCCATAGCAATATAAATATAATTATGGGCACCAATAAATTAATGTTCACCATTTGCAATTGTTGTGGCAGCAATACAAATTTTAAATATGAATTTACCTATAAAAAGTACTTTGCTTGCTTTTTTTATTCCTACCCTACGCTTCGGTAAAAGCTCAATATATAATCCAACAGTACAAGAGTGCGACGCAACGGATGCTTCATGCTTGTTCAAATGCCGGGCTAAAAAGTATTCAAAATTGCGGTTTAATTTTTCTTCTTTTTACGGAACATCCTTAACACGTCTACACCAATTTTTACTTTGCCGGATATGCCGTCTTTGGCCCTGAGATATATGCTGGGCCCTACTTTTGCATCGGTGCCCTTGTTTGTTACAGCCGCAGTTGTGTCGATGTTTTTGAGATTGCTTAAGGGTATTTGTATGCTGATGTCGGTACCTTCTTTAAAACTGTATACGCCGTCTACATACATGGTTAATGCGCTGGAGGCTATCTCCATGCGGTTGATCTGTATAAGGTTGCCGTTGATGGATAACCTGTCTTTAAGTTCGGCAAAAGTTACGTTGGTTAAGTCGCGGTTTTTTAAAAAATTTTTGCCTATTTCCTGTATTGGTTCGTAATTGATGAGTGCCCCGTTTTTAATGGAGAAATCTACTATGCCTTTCATTGAATTACTGATCAATTGCCCTTTATTGTTGAGGCCAAGTGTGAGTTTGGCGTCGGTGTTCATTTTACCGCGCAGGTTGGTGTAGCTCATGCCATCCTGCCCAAAATTATCGAAGGCATAAAATACTTTTCTTACATCTACATTTTTTAAATTAAGCGTTGCATTTGCTTCGTGGTAATTGGGGTTTACCTGGTGTATTTTTCCTGAAACATTTAAGCTGCCGCCAGCATGCTGCAGGTAAGCTTTTTCAACCTGCCAGTCGTCCTGCTGAAAGAGCAACCGGGCTTCTGCATTAGTTGCAGTAAAATTGTTTAACTGTATTAGCGGGGCTTTTAAGTTTAGCTGCATATCACCTTTTTCTAAAAGGTTATCAATAAGTAAAGCGGTGGAAGCAAGTTTGCTGATACCCTTTTTTTTCTTTACGGTTTTTTGCGACGAAAATGCTGCTTTAAAATCACCAAGATTAAGCGATGGCGTAAATACATTGCAGGCAATAAAAGTTTTGCCGGAATCTTTTTGAGCGAGCTTGTTTACATTAAAACCTGCAATATTTATTTCGAAATGGTTTTGTTTTACATCGCATGTTAACCTGTCGACCGAGATGTTATTTTCTGATACAGAGACATTGCCATTGCAGTTGGTAAAGCTTAGGTTTCGCGGTTCGTAGAGCAATGTGCCATTTTCGATTTTTATATTGGCGGTTAGTTTTGAGAGAAGCGATGCATCGGGTATAAGCGGCCCATCGTACTGAAGCGAGAGATGGGCTTTGCCTCCTGTAAAGCTAATTGTTTCGAGTGCAAGCTGATCATCGAGCTGTTTAAAAGTACATTGCGATTGAAAATTAAATTTCATTATGGGCTGTGCAAGATTAAACACTTCCAGGCTGTCCGTACTTAAGGCTATATCGCCCCAACTGGCCTTGAAATTATTGAATGTAACTTTCGTATTCTCGTCTTCGGGCTCTAAAGAATCGCTTATATGGTTATCGAATTTACCGGAGAAACTGCAGTTATTGAAAGAAATAACGGGTGTGGTTATATCGTTGCCTTTTGTGGTAAAAGTAGCTGTTAAATAAGGGTCGCTTCTTTTTTCCAATGGGCCACTGATATCTGCTTCAAGCGAATCAAGCGGCTTTTCTAAATTCATGAGGAATAACTTCTTCTGTATTTTTTCTGTGAGTATTGCTGCCGCCATTTTATAGGGAACATTTTGTGTTACTACATGCAACCGAAACCAGGAAGAATCTTTAAAATGAAACCTGCCTTCTAAATCGTACGGGTGCTTATTGATACTGATGGTTGATTTATCAAAATAAATATCCTGCGAAATGGTATTAAAAGTAAGATGCCAGTTTTTTGCTTCTAATGTTTGGTTTTGCAGGTAGCTGCCTTTGGGCAGGTTAAACCCGAGACCTTTAATGAGGCAGTCTTCGTCGAGTTTTATCTGGAGCAATGAATCATCCCTGTCGATAGCTGCAGACAGATCTTTAAAAGTAAATGCATATAATTTTTTTCTTGTGTCATTTGCAATGGAGACTTCAAAATTTTGTAACTCTACTTTGCGTACAATAGCGGAAGATGCGTTACCTGCTTTTGCCGTTTTCTTTTTTGCAAAAATGGAAGCATTGCTGTAGCCGTTAGAATCTGTAAAGAGATCAAACTTACTGTTGGATATTACGAGCTTAGCAATGTCAGGGTTGGATTGCAGTAACTGAAAAATGTTTATACGTACAGATATTACCTCAGCCTGCAGCAAAGGCTTATGATATTGTGTATCCAGCACCCTTACCTGCTCAAGGTTTACCGCAGCATTTGGAAAAGTGCTTAACAGCGATACATCAAGATCAGCAATCGTTATGCTCCCGTTAATGGCGCTGTCAATCTGTGATTTTATTTTTTCTGCAATACTGTCTTTGTTAAAATGGATGTAGGCTGCGGCAATAAAAAAAAGTAAAACAACAAGCAAAACAAATAAGCCTGTTATTTTAAGTACAGCATTTATATACTTATTGGTGGTGTTTATTTTAATCATGCTGATAAGAAAAAATCCCCGCATCGGGCGGGGATGATTAATTTAAAATTTTGTGCTTATAATATGCGGCAGCATCGACCTCCATGTGGGCCAGTCGTGTTTAATATCCGGCCCCCAAACATCAAGGTCATGCCAAATGCCTTTATCCCATAACACATGCGAAAATCTTTTGTTCGCTTCAGGATCTTCATAATCGCCACTGCCGGTATAAATATGAATGTGGTTTGATGCTTTTATTTTATCAATGTACCAGCCATCGTTCAGGTTGGGGATATAGTGAATGGGGCTGTTAAAATATACCTGGTCATCCCAGTGACCTTTTGTATATTCAGTAAGATCATACACGCCGCTCATGCTTATAACGCCATTGATAAGATCAGGCTTCTTCAAAAACAGGTTCATCGCATGCAATGCTCCAAAAGACGCGCCACTTGTATATACAAAAGTTTCCTGGCTGGTGCTGTTTCTAATAAAAGGGATTACTTCATTAAAAACATACTCATTAAACTGGTTCTGGCGTATCGCTTTATGATGCGGCAGCATTTCATTGTTCATCCAGCTTTCTGTGTTAATACTGTCGATGCTGAACACCCTCATCTTACCGGAATCGATCAATGGTGCCAAAGCATCCATCATTTGAAAGCGTTCATACTCTAAATAATCTGCCGCCGCTGTTGGTATAAGCAACAGCGCAAATCCATAATGCCCATAAGATGCAATGGGCATTTCTTTCCCCAATGCGGGACTGTACCATGAAGTGAGTTCTCTTCTCATATTCGAATTTATTTTGAGGTTAGTTTTCAATGTTCTGCACGCACAGAAACTGAAAGTTTTTTGTTGAAGTTTATAAACAGGTCTTTTTTATTTCGGCCCACAAATCGCGGTAGCACTGTGCTGCATAGCTACTGTTAGCAAATTCAAAAACGGGTTGCTGGTGTGTACCCATTTTTTCTACATCACTTAAATAGGGGATATAATTTTTGAAAAATATTTTATCCTTGTAAAACTGCTGCATTACTTCGTGATGCAGGTTTTTGCGGTGGTCAACCATACTGAAAAAACATTTGATCTTCCCTGCATCAAAACCGTTTTCCTTAAAATAATTTTCTACCGTTTCGTAAGAGCGGATAGATAGAGTGGTTGGTATATTCGGCATCAGCACCCAATCCACGGCATTAAACACATTCTCATGCAGCAGCGAAATGCCGGGCGGGCAATCAAGTATTACCATGTCAAACTGTTTAAGGCCGCCCAACAAACTTTTCAGTTTTTTTTTGCTTTGTTTCATATCGTCCAGCACCAGGTCGGCATTGCGGGCCGAAAGATCTGCCGGTATTACCCACAGGTTTTCAAATGCCGAATCCTGCACCGCATCCTTTATATTCATTTCATCGGTAAGCAGTTTCTTACTTTCATTTTTGGTAACCGCTTCCACATTCAGGTAAAACGAAGAAGAACCCTGCGGGTCAATATCCCACACAAGTGTTTTCAGTCCGCTGGCAGCCGCCAGGTAGGCAAGGTTTACAGTAGCAGCGGTTTTGCCTACCCCGCCTTTCATATTGTATAGAGCTATTGATACCATAAAATAAATATACAAAACATTTATTGCAAGCAAGTTTTAGGACAGAGAAAGTTTTTGAAACCGCACGCCAGTAAAGCCCACCACTGATTTTAATTGTCATGCTTTTGAGCCATAGACCAGTAGTACTATGAAGCTTTTCTTGCATTGCACTCTTGTACTTTCAGATGAAGGAGCGGCAGAGCGAAGAACAAATGATACAATTTTTAGCTGACGTTCACTTAAAACTACGCTTAGATAAAAGCTCAGTCATAATCCAACCGTACAAGAGTGCGACGCAAGAGGTGATGCCACGGAGAGCTTAAGCCTGGCTCATAATATTGAATTGATTCGGCTAAATATCTATGGTGTCGTACACGGTTACTTTACTCCAGAGATGCGAACATTCCTTTACAAAGTTGAGGTGAATGGGATCTACCTGGTAGCTGTCCTGGTCTTCTTTATTTTTGAAAAGCAGCAACCAGGAAATGGAATAAGAAACGTCGATTACATCGCGGTTGGTTGCGGCGGGTATGCCTATATGAAAGTCGCGGATAGATGCTGCAGAAGAAAGTTTTGTAAGGCCTGCAATTAAAGCTGCGCGGTCTTCGGCGCTGTTTGGATTGTTTAGCCAGAAATACACATGATGGATAAAAATGTTGTTGAGTTGCATGATTGTTTTATTTATGAATTTTTATTTACTCTGGTTTAAAAAATCTACAATACCGGCATATACTTTGGCGGCAGTAAGATTTTGAAATTTCGCTGAACCGGCCTTTTTCTCGTCGCGCAAGTTACTGAGGAAAGCGATCTCTAATAAAGTATTGGGGAAATCTATTGGCTGGTTGAGCAGGAAATTAAAATTGCCCACGTTGCCATATTCATTCATTTTGGCGGACAACATTTGTTTAAGTATTGCCACACTTAATGGCCGGAAACCGATCTGCTTATAATAAGTGCTGGAGCCGTTTACAGAAGTATCTGCCGAAGAATTCAGGTGCAAACTGATGAGCAGGTCGGGCTGCTGTTGCTGCAACCACAACACACGGTCGGTATTGCCGATGGTGGTATCGGTTGTACGCGTCATGATCACATTTTTTACGCCTTTTGTTTTCAGGTATTTCTGCAGGGCGTTGGCGAAAAGAAGTGTGTAATTTTTTTCGGCAATA
Source organism: Chitinophagaceae bacterium (assembly GCA_025351145.1). Lineage (GTDB taxonomy): Bacteria > Bacteroidota > Bacteroidia > Chitinophagales > Chitinophagaceae > Limnovirga. The sequence goes on along the minus strand of JANXWM010000642.1, from coordinate 4,220 downwards.
CCGGTTGTATTGCCTGCTGCGCCGGTATTGGTACCGCCGTGGCCTGCATCAATGGCGATCTTTAATTTTTGAATATTGAGTACCGGTGGCTGCCTTTTTACGAGCACCATTAAACGGGTGCCTGCATAATGAATGGTATAACCCCAGTGCTGTTTGTGCTGCAGTTCTATGGTTACCTGCACCACATCATCTTCGGTTTGGCTGTAGTAAAGATTTTTTATTTCCTTAAGCGATGAAATGTTTTGTGTAATCCAGCTTGTATTGCTCTGCACACCGTATAATTCAATGATGATCTTCGAGGGATTTATTTCCATCCAGCTCTTGTAAGGCAGCTTTTCGGTTGTGTTGATATAGAGCGTATCGTAACTGTCTTTACCGCCAATGGCTTTGTAGTTACTGGTGAGATAAAATGGTTTTAATACAAACGCTGAATCCCTTACCACGTCGGCTTTGGCAATGTAAGCCGAATGAAATTTTGATAACTGTATTTTATAACGCTTATCGGCAGAGTCACTAATTTTTAACACGATGCCTGTATCAATGTAGCCCATCTTGGCGCTGCCCAGCCTGTCTTCGCCAAGGCTGTAACCTATCTCGGGCAATTTACCTGATGAACGGCCATACCAGTAACGCTGCACCGCATCCTGTGCAAAGATTTTTTGTGCAGTGATTATAGTGAGTAAAAATAAAATCCGTTTCATGCAATGAAGATAATAAAGCTGCATTACAATATTAGCTTCCAAAACTATTCTCTTCAATCTTTTACGACTGTAAAAAAATCCATTAACATTTTTTTATTGAACCAAACAGAACCAAACAGACCCGTGCAACGTAACTGTTGTATCAAAAAATTTAAAACAAAAATCAAAATTGAATTGTATGAAAAAGTTCTTGAAATCGTTTAGTATTATGGCAGCTTCTGCTTTCATGTTTGCATCTGTACATGCGCAGGAAAAAGCAGTAACAGTAGGCGGTGCGCCAATGCTGCCTTCTAAAAACATTATTGAAAATGCGGTTAATTCAAAAGACCACACCACGCTGGTTGCTGCTGTAAAAGCTGCAGGTCTTGTTGAAACATTGTCAAGCGCAGGACCGTTCACGGTATTTGCACCAACCAATGAAGCATTTAATAAATTACCAAAAGGTACTGTTGAGACTTTGCTTAAGCCAGAGAACAAAGCTATGCTTACTTCTATACTTACCTATCATGTTGTTGCAGGTAAAATTGACAGCAAAATGCTGATGGATATGATTAAGAAAGGCGGCGGAAGTTACACAGCAAAAACAGTGCAGGGCGGCGAATTAAAATTCTCTATCATGAAAGGGCATGTAATGCTTACAGATGAGAAAGGCGGAATGGCAATGGTTACCATTAAAGATGTTTACCAGAGCAATGGTGTAATACATGTGATTGACACTGTAGTTATGCCTAAATAATTTGCAGAAAATTTAAGTGAATAAAAAGTGAGGCTGAATTAAAGGGACTGGTTTAAAGAAGTTGCAAAACTTTTTTGAACCGGTCTTTTTTATTGCTATGAAGCTTTACTTGCGTCGCACTCTTGTGCTGTATAAAGCTGTTCGGCATTGTGCAACGTTGTTTAAATTATGTAAAAGCATGTAAGGCAAGTTACGCTTCAATCTTCGCGTGCTCAATTATATTCCAACCGTACAAGAGTGCGACGCAAGAGGCGATGCCATGAAATACTTCATGCCCGGCTCATAAAACTTATAGTGTTTTACTATGCAGCCTTTTGAGATATTGTACCAAAAAAGTTTTCGAGGTCTTTAAACATGTCTTTAAAAACGGGGATGATGCTGCCAATCATTTCAACAACTTTAGGCCCCCAGGGTTCAATGATGGCGTATGTTTGAGAAGATTGTATTGTTTCGGGCTTAAGGATATTCATTTGTGTGGCGTAGAATAAAATTACGCTGTATACCATGCTGTACAGGAGCGCATATAAAACAATTCCGCCGAGTTTATTGAGCCATCCAAGCAGCACAAGTTCTACGCTTGCCTGCAGAATATTAGCGATCCATCTTACGAGAATAATTACAGCAATCATTACTGCGGCAAAAGAAATAAAGGGCAGCCATTGTGCACCAATATTTATATTACCCTGAAGCCATGCTGACACAAGCACCGAAAATTTTATGGCTGCTGCAAGCCCGATAACAATGGCAAGGAAAGAAAATATGGCCACAATAAAACCACGGCGAAAGCCTTTGAAGGCAGCCATAGCAAGGAGCACCAAAAAAATAATGTCGATAGCCATTATTATTTTATTTACTCAATAACTCTTTTACGGCAGCAGATATTGCTTTGCCATCTGTTTTTCCGGCGAGCTGTTTTGTAGCAACGCCCATTACTTTTCCCATATCGGCGGGCGATGATGCGCCCACTTCTGCTATGATCTTTGCAACAGCATCTTTAAGTTCAGCTTCACTCATTTGCTTGGGCATAAACTTTTCGATGACTGCCATTTCTTCCAGTTCCTTTTGTGCAAGGTCTTCGCGGTTTTGCTGCTGGTAAATTTCTAAAGAATCTTTGCGTTGCTTCATCATTTTCTGCAACATTTTCTGTTCAGTCTCTGCGCTTATTTCGCCGTGTGCGCCGGGCTCTGTTTTTGCTTTAATGATTTCTGCTTTAATAGCGCGGAGCCCACGCAAAGTGCCTTCTGCTTTGGCTTTCATGGCATCTTTCATTTCGGTCATTACCTGTAGTTCTAAGCTCATAAAAAAGTTTGTAGTTTGAAGTTTGTGGTTTGCAGTTACTTGTTTTCTTTCAACTGCTGTTCGCGGAATTTATTGTAAAAATCTTTGGCGAATTTTTTCATATCGTCTACCTGCTGCTGGTTGTTGGTAGCACGTTTATAAGTATCTGCCATTGACATAATGGTTTGATAAAAGAAATCGGCCATTTCATCTACCATCATATCTTTTGTCCACAGATCAATGCGCAGTGCACTTTTTTCTGCGCCATCCCAAAATGCAAGCATCATTGCTTTTGCACGTTGTGTTTCTTCAGCAGAACTGCTGTCTGCTTTCCAGTTGATTTGATCAGGAACTTTATCCTTGTCTAAATGAACGTCAATCGTAATTGTTGATGTATGCATAAAAATAAAAAATTAAAAGGATGCAAATGTAATTGAATTGATTAAGCAGTAAAATGCCCTCTATGTATTAAGCTGCTGCCATAAAACTGCTGCATGTTCTTTTTGCTTTAGCGCTTCTGCGCTTTTTAAGGCGGCTGTGCACATCTCGCTTCTTAGGGTTTCGTTTTTGTAAAGCTGCGTTAACTGATCACCAAACGCTTCGTAACCCGGTTCTTTAACTAATATGGCAGCATCTCCGCAATACTCGGCAAGGCTTTCTGTATAAAATGCCAATACAGGTGTGCCGCATTGCAATGCTGCTGTAACTGCGAGCAGGTCTGCATCCTGTGTGGCAATATGCAGGAATGCATAAGCGGAAGCCATTAGATCAGCAGTTTCTTTTTTGTCAGCATCGTTTACGAGTTTAACATCGTCGCGGTACTTGTAGGTATCAAGCTTTTCGTAGATGATATTGGTAAAGGCTTCTTCTTTTGGCAGCAGTATCAACTGCATGCTGCTCTGCTGCCATTTTTTAAACTTTGAAAATGCTTTTAGTAACTCAGTAAAGCTTTTTTCATCGCTATCGCCAAGCACTGCAATAAAATATTCTTTATTCTCTGCAAACCTGCTTTTGATGTAAAGTTTATCATGCCATTCAAGTGACTTGAATATTTCGTTTACAGTGTAGGGCAATACAATAGTTTTTGCAGCAGCAGCTTCAAGTAATTTTTTTGGATGCTGTGAGTAGGTAATAATTTGTTTCGCAGCCCCGATACTTTTATGCAAACGCTTTGAAGCAAATTGCTGCCACAACAACATTTTTTTATTGAACTGCAGTAATTCTGTGCCTGGAAAAACAAGCATTTGCTCAACATTGGAAGATGTGCATGTTCCATAAAGGCAAAGCACTTTGGCAATTTTATATTTCTTAAATATAGAAGGCAGTTTTACAGCATACCAGTATTTTAATGAAAAACTGCTGCCGGCAGGTATTACAATATGCAGCAGGAGATTTTCTTTTGGTAAAGGATCCTTAGTGATCTGGTGATGATGGTAATCTTTTACATCGTACCCGTTTTCAACGGCAGTATCATCGAGCAGCTTGGAGAGATACGCTGCATAATC